>NZ_JAUBTK010000022.1:0-88469 GCF_036702455.1 Microcoleus sp. D2_18a_D3 | reverse complement strand
ATATTTTGGCGAACCTTAGCAATGATGTTAGAGTCTAGAATACATAGATAATGTTTTTTGTCAATGCGTAAGTCCTAATAAAATTAAAATTAGGGGTCAGTGCTTTTCACTTACCCCAGCCATTTTTTGTCCGCTTTTTAACAAACCAATTGCAGCAAGAACTCGCCACAAAAGGATCTCAATTGCTACTAGATAGCCTTGCCGGTACTCAGCGACAAAATCGTGAATACTCCCAGCAAATGACCTGCGCTCATGCAAGCCAAAAATGCCGGTACGCTAACATTGTTGAACAAAGACGGGAATGGCAAAGGCATTTTCGGCCCGACGTGGGGATACCAAATTCGGCGGCTGAGAACTAGCAATGCTAAGATATTGCAAACAAACATCACCAGAGGCTTTTGCCAATCTCCTGATGCTGTGTCAGTCACAGTCGATGCTACTACTGCCAGTAAATTTGAGTTAATCATCGTTGATGCTCCTATTTTTCATAAATTATCAGAAATGCTCGATGAGATTTCTTGCCAAAAATACAGCAGGGGCGATCGCCTTTACGCAATAAATATCTGTTGCTATTAATATTCACCGCGCCAGCGACAGCGCCCCCACCCATAATCATCGAATCACGGCAAGAAGTCTTTTAATGCCATTCAAAAGTAACGAAAGATACAAAGGGACAAAACCATACTCGCTGCCATTTGTAACTTTTAGCCTGTCTGGCAGTGGTGGCATTTTCTCACGCTGCCAGACAGGATAGACTGCTCGTCATTACTGAGCAATGTAGGTAGGCAGAAAGTGGAGAATGTCGCGCAGAACGCTATATCCAGCAGCATCCCAGAGCAAATAAGCTAAGAAACCGATCATCGCTAAGCGACCGTTCCAAAGTTCTGCTTGCGGGTTGAAGCCAAACAAAAAGGCATTCCGATCTTTGCCGTTGTAAGCATTAGCCGTAGGAGGCAGGTTAGTAGGACGAGTTTCCATGTTTTTACATTCCTTAACAATGTTCGCTTCTCATGGTAGCGACCTAATTTCTGCTTTGCTATCTGTCTCTAGGCTCAAGATACAGACAAGCCTAAAGGAGGATTTTGAAACAAAAAATAAAGTGTTAACTTTTGTTGCGCGAGATTTTTCAGCGATCGCCTGTATCTGTAGATACTAAATAAAACTAGAAGTTGAGATTGCTGCTGTGAAAAGCCCGATCGCCCCGTAGCGGCAAACAACGGCGCTGGTGACTCGACAATACTGAAGCCGCGCTCTGATAGAGGCAAGAAAATTTACTAAATTGGAACTTAAAACCCGAACACGATCGTCCTTGAGTTAACTAAAATAAGAGATAAACAGATCGATCGGGAGAAACAGTTATCGAAACCATCTACGGCAATCTTCAAGGTTTAAAGTCCAGCCAGCTCAAGCAACTCGAAAAGCTTTACCACCAGCGACTACCGGGCGATCGCATCACCACTGCAGAATTCGCCCAGCGCGTCGCAGCCATCAGCACGGAAATAGACAAACCAATCTGCACCTACATCAACCGTCGCGGACAAGTAATTCGCGTCGGCGTGGGTACACCCCGCCAAACGCAGATTGCGCCCCTAGAATTGCCCCGCTACGGGGGAGGTCGCCTCAGCGGCATTCGCTGCATCGCCACCCACCTAAAGCCAGAAACCCCAAGCGAAGCAGCCCTCACAGCAATGGCAATTCAGCGCCTGGATGCCCTGGTTTGGCTCACACTGACGGGGGGAGGATTTCAGCGCCGCGGGGGCGGTGCGACTGGTTACATCCAAGAAGCTTATCTCGCTCACCTAATACCCCAGGGAGATCAGCCAAATTTTGAGTTCTCTGTTTTGAGCGCTCAGTTAGAACCAGATTCAACTGATGAAATAGAAGAGCCTTCAATTCCAAAGTCACTAATCAAAACTCCACACTTTCCCTGGAAAATATCAGAACCGCTGAATTTGGACGAACTCGCTGACCAAGACTTTCTGGATTTGGTGGAAGGACTCGAAGCAGAGTTTGAAGCAGAGTTTGTCGCTAAGCAGGTCGATGCCGACCAAGACAAAGTGCTGTTGGTAGGTGTAATGACTCAGCACATGACTCAGTTGGAGTTTGAGGACGGGCTCGCAGAAATCACGCGCCTGGTTGAAAGCGCGGGGGGTCAGGTACTGCAAACAGTGCGCCAAAAACGATCGCGCCCCAATCCGCAGACAGTTGTCGGCGAAGGCAAAGTTCAGGAAATTTCCCTCGCCGCTCAGACGGTTAGCGCTAACCTCGTGGTATTCGATCGCGACCTGACCCCCGCACAAATACGGAACTTGGAAACTCAGATAGGTATCCGCGTAGTCGATCGAACAGAGGTAATTCTCGACATCTTTGCCCAAAGAGCTCGATCGAGCGAGGGTAAATTGCAAGTCGAACTCGCTCAGCTAGAGTACGCCCTGCCCCGGCTCAGAGGTCGCGGTCAGGCAATGTCGAGACAGGGTGGCGGCATCGGTACCAGAGGCCCAGGGGAAACCAAACTAGAAACCGAACGGCGGACGATCGCCAAACGCATTTCTCGATTGCAGCAAGAAGTAAATCAACTGCTGGCGCACCGCTTCCGGCTGCGGCAGAATCGGCATCATCACGAGGTACCCTCAGTGGCGATCGTTGGCTACACCAACGCCGGTAAATCTACTCTGCTCAACCTGCTCACAAATTCCGAAGTCTATGCCGCCGACCAGTTATTTGCCACCCTCGACCCCACAACTCGACGGTTAACCATTCCCGGCGTCACCGGGGAACCCCTGTCGATCGTCCTCACAGATACAGTGGGCTTTATTCGCGAACTGCCCCCCGCCTTGATCGACGCTTTCCGGGCTACCCTCGAAGAAGTCACTGACGCCGATGCTTTGCTGCACCTCGTCGATCTCTCCCATCCCGCGTGGCAGAGCCAAATTCGATCGGTGATGAATATTTTGACCGATATGCCCGTAACTCCCGGGCCAGCCCTTGTAGTTTTTAACAAAATTGATGCCGTAGATGGAGAAACTCTCGCCCTCGCGCGAGAAGAATTTCCTCAAGCAGTATTTATTTCGGCGGCCAAGGGTTTGGGGATGGAAACTCTCCGCGACCGATTAGCTCAGCTCATTCAATACGCCCTCTACCCTCGGTAAACACTTAAATATTCCTTTTGAATAGTTGACATCGGGGAATATACGTACATATACTGAGGACAGATATAGTCGAACTATGAGATTATAAAAGAGTAGTCAGATTGTGCATGGCAAAGTACAATACAGCAGCTCTATTTTGCGATCGGTTAAATAAATAATTTCCGGAGGCCGCGGTCAAGGTCAAAACACTCTTTGTTAATGGCTGTAAGGGCTGTTGGTTCAGAGGTTGCAAAAAGATGTTGCTTCACTCTGGCCCAACCACGGTACGCGACGTAAAGGTGAAAGAGAATAATATTATTATGAAAGTGTTTGGGCACTCACCTCAAGCGCTATACTATCTTTTACAGACGTCGGCCAGAGAATACATCCATTTATTGTAAGAACTCAAAAATCCTTGCCCGTCGTACAGCGCTAATCTCTAGGACTATTTCTATTTTTCGATTTTACCACTGTTTAACTAAATAGTTATGTGTACGCCACTGGCAAAACTAGCAATTGGACTCTCTGCCACAATGGCAACAGCGTTTTACTATCTAGCTGCCGCCCCTCCGGCTTCAGCACAAGATGTGTGTGGGCCTGGAAATTATTCTCCTGTCTGTTTCCCCAGCCCGCCACCACCACCCCCCAACCCGGAACCCGACCCGCCGCCCGAACCGCCGGCGACCCAGCCGAGTTTGTCCCAAATATACACAGGCACACCTTCGAGAAACTCAACTGCTATTCCTGAACCGGGTACTGCGATCGCAGTCCTAGTGACAGGTGCAGGAATGATCTGTTCGTGCAGAAAGCGAAACAAGCAGGTTGGTCCGCAGCGCTAGGCAGGCTGATGACCAACCTGTTTGCCTTTACAATGTCTCCGTTTTTTTAAGCGTGGGTATTTGTTTACTTAATATATAAAAAATAAAAAATTGTATAAAAAATAACTGGACACCTAGCTTGTGCGCTGCAAATAGAGCTGGATGTTGAAGGAAGAAAGCTATAGCGACTTCAGTCAGGGTAAAAAGAAGGAAGAAGGCAAATGCACTTCCCGGCAAGGGTTTCAGCAATCAATAACCTCCGGTGCAACAGATAAGGTTGCTATATATAATAAAAATTAAAATATAAAAATTAAAATATATATAAAAATTAAAATAAGATTGGTTAAGATCAATCCTTCGGACAGTTTTGGATAGCCAACCTTAGAATAAGGGTTTCAAGGCTCCAAGGCAAGTTCGCTACAAACGAAAAATCGAGGGTTTCAGCCTAGGAACTAAAAACAGTCCGCACTATGGTTAAGATTACAATTAAAAAATATTCTTATTGTTTGAGCGTCCCATGACCCCTAAAGTAGAAATTTACACTTGGAGAACCTGCCCGTTTTGCATTCGTGCCAAAGCACTGCTGAAACGAAAAGGGGTTGATTTTACAGAGTACGCGATCGACGGAGATGAAGCAGCACGGGCTCAAATGAGCGATCGAGCCAACGGAGGCCGCACCCTGCCACAAATATTCATTAACGACCAACACATAGGCGGCTGCGACGAAATGCACAAACTCGATGCTCTAGGCCAGCTAGACCCCCTGCTAGCAGCAAAATGAGGCATTCCCTGTCGAATTTTCCGTTAGCCCAAATTTTCCTGCGACCAATTCTTAATTTTAATTGACAATGAAATTTGCATTCATCATCGATCCCCTCGCGCGACTAATTCCAGGACACGATACCAGCGTAGCCCTGATGGAGGCAGCTCAAGAGTTGGGTCACGAAGTGTGGGCGACTCAAGCCAACGAACTAAGCGTCATCGGCGGCAAAACCTGGGCAATGCTCAGTCGGGTAGCCCTCACCCCAGTAAAAGTGGTAGAGGGACGCTGGGAGGCGGCTGAGGCTTGGTACCAGGTAGAACATCCTACTTTGCAGCCTCTCGAAGCAATGGACGCAGTATTTATGCGGACAGACCCCCCAGTCAACATTCCTTACCTATACGCTACTTACCTTCTAGACGGCATCGATCCGGCTAAAACTTTGGTAGTTAACAGTCCCAAAGGATTGCGGGCGGCGAATGAAAAGATGTATGCTTTGCAATTTGAGGGAGCGATCCCCGAAACAATTGTTTCTCAAAACAAGCAGGTAATTCGGCAATTTGTTGAGAAAAAAGGAGCGGCAGTTCTTAAACCCTTGGGCGGCAAAGCTGGGGAGGGGATTTTATTTTTGGAAGCGGACGATCGCAATCTCAACTCCCTGGTCGAAATTAGCACTCAACAAGGGCAAATTCCAGTGATGGTTCAGACTTATCTGCCGGAAGCCAAAGAGGGAGATAAGCGGATTATATTGTTGGACGGTAAACCCATCGGTGCTATCAACCGCATTCCCACCGGCAATGAATTTCGAGGCAACATGGCCGTCGGCGGCCGAGTCGCCAAAACCGAAATTACCGATCGCGAACGGCAAATTTGCACTCAGTTAGAACCCGTGCTGCAACGGGACGGACTGTACTTTGTCGGCATTGATATCATTGGCGGTTATCTCACGGAAGTTAATGTCACCAGCCCTACAGGGATCAGAGAAATTGACTTGTTTGACGGCGTTAGTTTGGGCAAACAAGTAATTGAATGGGTGGAGAAGGAAGAAGGAAGAAGGAAGAAGGAAGAAGGATGAGGGAAGAAGGAAAGCACGACACAGATTAGGACACGGATACACGGATTAATTATCGAGCGTCAGGCGGATGTTGAAGTCATTAGTTATTTGTTAGTTGCTACCAATGCCCGATGCCCGATGCCCGATGCCCAATTCCAAATTCCAAATTTCAAATTACCAATTCCAAATTATTAAATTATGTCAAAAATTGGCGTTGCAGTAGTCGGTACCGGTTTCGGTCAAAAAGTACACATTCCCGGATTCCAGGCCCATCACCGGACAGAGGTTGTAGCTGTTTACCACCGGAATTTAGACAAAGCAAAGGATCTCGCCTCTACCTACAATATCCCCTACGCTTGCGACTCGATCGCAGATATAGTAGCGATCCCAGAAGTGGCGGGCGTCAGCATTTCCACACCGCCCTTTTTGCATTTTGAAATGGCAAAAACCGTCTTGGAAGCAGGCAAGCATTTATTATTAGAAAAACCCACCGCCCTGACAGCAAATGAAGCCAGGGAACTTTACCGATTGGCAAACAACGAATCTCAAACCCAGCTTAAAAATGGTGGTTCGAGAGCAATTGCCACAATGGACTTTGAGTTTCGCTTCATCCCCGCATGGCAAATGCTAGCAGAATTATTGGCAGCAGAATATGTGGGAGAAAAGCGTTTAATTAAAATTGATTGGCTGGTATCGAGCCGTGCTGATGCCAGTCGCCCTTGGAATTGGTACGCGCAAAAAGAGCGAGGCGGCGGCGTTTTGGGCGCGACTGGTTCTCACGTTTTTGATTATATTAGCTGGCTGTTCGGCCCGCCCCAAAGGCTTTCTGGGCAATTGATTACAGGAATTTCGCGGCGGCCCGATCCGAATGATTCGGGAAATTTAAAATTAGTTGATGCAGATGATTCTTGCACGTTGATGTTGGAATTAGCCGGGGGAACGCCTTGTCAAGTTTGTTTGAGTTCTGTTACTTATCAAGGGCGGGGACACTGGGTGGAAATATACGGGAGTAAGGGTACGTTGGTGTTAGGAAGCGACAACCAGCAAGATTACGTCCACGGATTTCGCTTGTGGGGTTCCCAAGGTGGAGAACCTTTAGCTGAAATCAAAATTCCTCAAAGATTGGAGTTTCCTAAAGTTTATCCAGACGGGAGAATTGCACCGTTTATTCGAGTAGTAGATAGGTGGGTTGAAGCAATAGATGCCGGTAAATCCTTGATACCGTCCCTCAGAGAAGGGGTTTACTCGCAGTTGTTGATGGATTTGACCCAGGAGTCGAATGCTACGGGGACTTGGGTAGATTTACCGAGTATAGATAAATTTTTGGGCACTAAGTAAAAGTACAAACTCCCAAAGCAATCTCTCGCACTCGATCGCACCCCAAACCCGATAAACTACAAATAGAGAAACTCAATCCCACCCTATATCCAGAGTCGGTAGTTGTCAGTAACTCAGGGCTAAAGCCACTGAGCTTGTAAGAGCGATCGAGCAAGCTGTACTGACCAGCCTAAGCCTTAACTGGCTACGTTATTTAGGTCACGACACCCTGGGATGCGAAGCTAGTCCCTTGCTCTGTCGCTAGTAGTTAAACAGCCTTAAAGTCACTGAGGCAGTGCTGCCAGCCTAACAAGCCTCTATAACATTGGCGAAGCTAACATTACCCCGCAAGGGAGATCGAGGCAACCATACCTCACCAGAGGGGCAACCATACCCCTCTACCCCGCAAGGGGATTCAAAGCGATTGAAATCGCCGGGTCGTTTTCCTCTCAGGACTAAAGTCTCTGAGCTTCCCACTTACCGAGCTTTTTTGTGAATGGCGCGCCCTGAAAGTCCTTGCCTCAGTATAGCGATCGCTCGCCTGAGAACCGCTGGGGCAAACCATTTTGCCACTTGGGTTCTACAAGCTCCCTATCCCAGCGGGTACGTTCACCACGATTGTATGTGGCCCGATACCCTCTCCCAATCATGGAAAGCTTGGCAGGAAATGTTTTCGCCCTCCGGGACAATTCACGAATTGCCCCTAAATCCTGATGGCAGTTTCGTCTCGGCGGAAAACAACCAGAATATACTGGCAGAAATTGAACAACGAATACCGACGCCCTCAGTGCCGCTCCACCTCGGTCAACAGGGGTGGGGCGACAAGGGGGATCAGCATCCGCCTCGGCCACCGGCAAGCTACAGCAGTCGCCTGATGCAGCATTTGGGGATTAATCTTTGGCAGTGGCTGTTTGAAGGGCCGATTCAGGGTAGTCTCCAGGAAAGTAAAGGTATCGCGATCGGGCAAAATCTACCCCTGCGAGTGCGCTTAGACTTGCGCGAACCGTATTTAATTGCTTTGCCTTGGGAAATTATGCAGCCTCAAGCCGGTCAACCGGCAATTTCTCTGTCGCAGCAACTGTTTTTCAGCCGCACTACCAGCAATGTTGAACCTTTGCCACCCCTGCATCCTGCGGACTCGCTCAACATTTTGCTAGTTTTAGGACAAGCAGAACCCGGCCGCGGTGCTAATTCTCAATTTTCCAGCAGCAACAACCGTCATTTGCAGTTGGAAGCAGAAGCAATTGCCCTAGCTGGGGTTCTCGAAAGCGCTTTTCAAACCGACGACAGCGGCAAATATTCTGACATCAGCGTTCCGACTCGTGTCGATACTCTAATCGAACCTACTCCGGCGGAACTCATTTCTCGGCTGGAAACGCAAGGTTACAACATTCTGTTCTACGCCGGCCACGGGATACCGGGCCCCGACGGCGGTTTGCTGTTTTTGGGGCCGGAAACGGTGATTAATGGCACTGAACTAGCTCAGGTTTTAGTTCGGTGCCGCGTGACGCTGGCGGTGTTTAATGCCTGCTGGGGAGCTCAGCCGGCGGTGGAGAGGCTGCACTCAACTAACGGCCAGCAACAGGCGATCGCCCGCAGCAGTTTGGCTGAGGTACTGATCCATCACGGGGTGCCTGCGGTGTTGGGGATGCGGGACTCGATCGCCGATCGCGAGGCCCTGAGTTTTATCCAAAGTTTTGCCCAAGCTTTGGCCGGACGGATGTCGATCGATCGGGCAGTCGCCGTCGCCAGACAGCAGTTACTGACGCTCTACAAGTTCAATCAACCGGCTTGGACGCTGCCTGTGCTGTATATGCACCCTGAGTTTGACGGTCAGCTAACTGAGCCGGTAGATGACCTAAAAACTGAATTGCCTTTAAATTCTTCTACTTGGCTGGGACGGTTGCCGTCTTGTGCTTATTTGCGGGGGCGCGATCGACCAAATGCCAAATCCACCGAATCGACCAATCAGGTTTGGCCGATTCGCGCAGGTATGGTTCGAGTCGGACGCTGGGAAGAAAACGACGTAGTGATTCGAGAACAGTGGGTTTCTCAAAAACACGCCGAGATTTTCTGCCGAAACACTATCGGAGATAGCCGGGAAGAACCTAGCTACTTCCTGCGCGATTTTTCTCGCTACGGGACTCTAGTTTTGGGATCTGAGGGATGGCAGAGAGTTCACCACCAAGAATTGCTGCTACGCAGCGGGACTCAGCTAAAATTTGGCAGTTCTCAAGGTCAGATTTTTGAGTTCACTATTGAGGTTCCTAAAACTTCGGGGTACAGTGAGACTGATTGCGGAACGAATTAAGGTGCGGGTGTAGCTAATGAAGACAAGCGGCGAGTGGCACAGCAAAGTTCTGTTGAGTCTCCAGTCTGAATTTAAAAGAGTTATTTACCACTGATAGCTCGCAACTAGCTCTTGGCACAGTCCCCCCTCTGTCTTTTCCTTTTCCTACTTAGGTATTACATCATGGCTACCCAATCTGCTGATTCTGAATATTTTCGCGACTCTCAAACTCAGGCCCAGATGGAACTTCTCGCCACAATTGTTCAGACTGATGTTGCTTATCCCTGGAATCCTGCACAGCTTGAATCGGAATATTATTTAACTGCCCTAGAGCAGGAATTTGCGCTATCTGATTCATTCAGCGACAGCGATATTGCCCTGAAGTCCCAAGTTTTATTCTCGCAATTAGAACAAGTTTGGCTGACGACTGCTCTGCAAAAGTCTTTGCGCGAGAAATTTGCTCGCGTTCCTCAAGATTTTCTGGCCCGCATCGCTCAAAGCGTGCAAAACGCAACTGTTAAGTATCAATCTTTAGCTGACCAAATGGTAGAGTGCGTCTTAGATATTTTGCCTCAGTGGGCTGAGGAAGATTTGCAGGTGTTGGCACGTCCTTTGGCTTATGCCATGCGAGATGTGGATTCGGAAGGGGGGGAATTGGTCATGGCGACTAAAAGACCTTGGGCCCAATTGTCGGAAATAGAACAAGCCAGAGTTAGTTTGGCTGTCGCCCGCTATGCAATCTCGCAATTAGAAATTGCTGATTAGTTCTGTGATGGCTGGGTTTTTGTGCTGCAATAGCGGTAATTTTTTTAAAATTAATATAAAATTAATCTACCTTTAGTTAGATGTCAAATTCGTCTAATTGTTAAATCAAATAGGATTGCTATATCAGACTATAGCAATCCTATTTGATTTGTAGACAAGATAATTTTTTTTTGAACTATAGCAAACGCGCCCGACGGTTAGGACTCAGATGTGGGATCATTTTCAATCAGCTTTTTATGGGCGGCGTCGCAGAAACGGCCCACAAGAAATATTTTTTAATTGTGGAACAGGCCCGAAAGCCTGTTGCTGACATTGCTGAAATCCTTGCCGAAGATTGCTTCTGATATCTTTTCCGGTTGGGTGGGAATGATAAAGTCAAGGTCGCGCAATTCCACATTCCCCCACTCCCCACTCCCCACTCCCCATCATAAAGAGTGTTACCGCAATTGATATGAATTCTCTCCTCGGTAACTCAAGCCTTCTTCCTTCTTCCTTCTGCTATATTTGGCCAGGTTTGGACTCGCTAAGCAGTTTGGCAACAGCAAGCAAGATGAATTATCATACAAGGGTCAGAATGTTAAAAAATGTAAAAATAGTAATTGGGGTGTGTCGGAATTTTCAACTGAATTAAAAAGTGGACAGCAGGAAACCCTTACTGTTGCAGGCACGATCGGGACTTTAAAATTATTTTATGACAACTTCAAGATTTGATCTTCAAGACTTGAAACGCCGCTTTTGGCGGATTTCGCGGGTGCGGGCGGCAACGCTAGTCGTGTTGGGGGCAGTTGCTTTCGCAGGTGCGATCGCCGGGGCCTGGTTTGCCGGTGAAGGTACAGTCAGCGGTATTTTTGCCACAATCAACATTTGGCAGCAAAACCCGCCTGTGTGGCTGCAAGTGCCTGCTACGAGCAAGATGTATTTGTTAGTGCCGACTTTTATGCTGGTTTCGGCCGCTTTAGCAGCAATTAAAATTTCGCCTCAACCGCAGAAATGGTCGCGCGCTGTGGTAGTTGCAATAATTCTAGCTTTAACCATTCGCTACGTTTTATGGCGATCGCTCGCTACTCTAAATTTAACCGATCCCCTCAACGGTATCTTTAGTTTAGGGCTGTTTTTCCTAGAAATGCTACTGGTTTTCAACACCAGTATTCAAATGTATTTAATGCTGAGAATGAAAGACCGGCGTCGAGAAGCCGATCGCATGGCAGTTGCAGTTGAAGCTGGAAACTTCACCCCGCCAGTAGATATTTTTATCCCAACTTACAACGAACCGGCTTTTATTTTACGGCGCAGTGTAATCGGCTGTCAAGCTTTAGATTATCCCCACAAAAAAGTATATTTGCTCGACGATACCAAGCGCCCTGAAATCAAGTTGCTGGCAAAAGAACTGGGATGCGAGTATATAACCAGACCCGATAATATTCACGCCAAAGCTGGAAACATCAATCATGCCACAGCCCTAACTAATGGAGAACTAATTGTAGTTTTCGATGCAGATTTTATTCCCACTAAAAACTTTTTAACTCGAACAGTTGGATTTTTTCAAAATCCCGAAATCGCCCTCGTTCAAACACCGCAAAGCTTTTACAACCACGACCCCATCTCCCGTAATTTAGGTTTAGAAAATGTGATCGCGCCGGAAGAAGAAATTTTTTACAGGCAAATTGAAATTATCAAAGACAGCGCCGACAGCGTGGTTTGTTGCGGAACATCTTTTGTAGTTAGGCGGAGTGCTTTAGAAACAGCGGGAGGCTTGGTCACAGATTCAATCTGCGAAGATTATTTTACCGGAATTCGGCTGTCAGCAAGTGGATATCGCTTAGTTTATTTAGATGAAAAATTGAGTGCGGGTTTGGCGGCTGAAAATATAGAGGCTCATCTAAATCAAAGGCTACGCTGGGCGCGAGGCACGCTTCAGGCATTTTTTATTGATTCCAATCCTTTAACAATTCGCGGTCTTACATTCGTACAAAGGCTATCTCATTTGGAAGGATTGCTGCACTGGTTTACCAGTTTAACCAAGGTGTTATATCTGTTGATACCTTTAGCTTATTCATTTCTAGGCATAATTCCTTTGCGGGCAAGTGCGCCGGAATTGCTGTACTTTTTCCTGCCTTACTATTTGGTGCAACTTACTGTGTTTTCTTGGCTGAACCGCAGATCGGGATCGGCTTTACTTTCCGATATTTATTCGTTCGTCCAGTGTATTCCTTTAGCGGTGACGGTAGTGAGTTCCCTGCTGAATCCCTTTGGGAAAGGGTTTCAGGTGACGCCAAAAGGAATTGCGAGCGATCGCTTTCGTTTTAACTGGAATTTGGGATGGCCTTTGATTGTCTTGTTCGCAGCTACAGCATTCAGTTTATGGCACAATTTAAACATTAATTTAGTGAAAAATGTAGGCACCGTACAGTCAATATCAGAAAGTGCACATTTGTTGTCAAAAGGAATGAGTTTGGGATGGGTTTGGAGCGCGTACAACCTGCTGATGATCGGGATTGCCTTACTAATTTTGGTGGATATTCCTAAGCCGGACATTTACGAATGGTTCAATTTACGCAGGGTGGTACAATTAAATATTGGCGGTAAAAGTTTTTGGGGTATAACTACTGTAATTTCGGAAAGTGGCGCTGAAGTTGCTCTGACGCAGTGGCCAAGTTTTGCGGTGAAAGGTAAAGGTAGTAAAGAGAGTTTGACCCCAGCAGAGATTTGGCCAAAATATGCCGTTCAGACAAGTTTATGGCCGGGTAAAATAAAAGCTCTCTCTCGCAGTGCGGCAGTCAAAGCAAGCAGATCCGTAGCGCCGTCTGTTGTTGAGTTGGGCACTGAGCGTCCTTTGGCCCAAGGTTTGATTGATTGCGATTCGGCGACTATGAAAATTATGGAAGAGAACTGTTTTATTCCTGTGGCTAAGATTGAGTTGGTGAGCGATAAATCTCAGTTGGAGTCGAGTTTTGGGGATGGAAAAGACGGCAGTTTTGTGGAATTTCCCACTGTGCGAATTGCGTTCGATCGCCTGAACATTAGCCAGCACCGCTGTTTGATCGAAATGCTGTACTGTCGCCCGGGCCAGTGGCAGCGGCAGGAAACTCCCGGAGAATGGCGATCGCTGTGGCTGTTGTTGAGAATTGCTTTGAAACCGAGGGCTGTTTTTGAGAGGAATAGGGCAGTTAGGCCGATCGGAGTTTCGCAACTTTAGATCGAGTTTCTCCTCGTTGGGAATTTTTCACCGCAGAGATAGCAATCCTTGCGGGAGTCGTAAATTTTTTACCCCGCCCCAACCCTCCCCGAACCCGCGCAGGGCTGTTTCATTCTCTTGTAGGGGCAATCCCTCGTGAAGAGCCCCGATATCTGAAGCCCCGATCCGCTCGTCTATGGGCTAAGCGGGCACTCTTGTCACCGCCCCTACAAAACCCTGGTTTTCCGTAGGGGCAATCCCCCCGTGGTTGCCCCGAAACAGCAACGTGCTAATTCAACTCCTTCTACTCGCATCCCAAATCCTGAAGCTGAATTTATCGAAACTCGCGGCGGTTTGATGCGCCGGGGTGTTTGCGTGGTCGGATTTTTAATGTCAATCGACCCGCCCGATCGATAAAAGTGCGATCGCCCAAGCTATTTTTAAACTGAATAACAACAGGGAATGGTGATTAGCTATGATGGCAAGTC
This sequence comes from Microcoleus sp. D2_18a_D3, assembly GCF_036702455.1. Taxonomy (NCBI): domain Bacteria; kingdom Bacillati; phylum Cyanobacteriota; class Cyanophyceae; order Oscillatoriales; family Microcoleaceae; genus Microcoleus; species Microcoleus sp. D2_18a_D3. The sequence goes on along the minus strand of NZ_JAUBTK010000022.1, from coordinate 74,674 downwards.
TCTCGGCGCGCTGCTATGGGGGCGATCGCGATTTAGATGCGATCGCCCATTTAATCAATACTTGCGAAGAAGTCGATCGGCTCGATGAAGGCACTTCCATCTCGGAACTACAACAAGAATTTAACGCACCGTCCCTAGATTTAGCACGCGATATCCGCCTTTGGGAAGATGCGGAGGGAAAATTAATCGGTTTTGCTCAGTTGTCGGTTTCTGAGCCTGGGGAAGTAATTGACGGTTGGCTGTGGTTTCGCGTCTACCCCGACGCGCGCGGAGGCGATGTGGAAGCAGCCGCGATCGCCTGGGGTGAAGTGCGGATGCGCGAAGTGTCTGCGATGCGGGGCGCGCGCGTGAAACTGCGAACCTACGCGCGCGCGGAGGATTGCGATCGCATTTCTGTGCTGACAAGTTGCGGTTTTAAGGTCGATCGCTATTTTTACCGAATGGCGCGATCGCTCTCTGAACCAATACCTGAACCGCAATTCCCCGAAGGTTTTGCCCTCATTCAGTTCCCCGGCGAAGAGGATGCGGCAGCTTGGGTAGAAATGTTCAACCAGTCGTTTATCGATCACTGGAATCATCACGATTTAACGGTAGATAAATTTAAGCACCAGTTAGCTAAACCCGATTACAGAAATGATTTAGACTTGATTGCTGTTGCTGATGATGGCACATTTGTCAGTTTTTGTTACTGCGAGATTAGTGTGGAAAAGTGCGATCGTACCGGGCGCAATGAAGGCTGGATTGCTTGTCTCGGCACTAGGCGCGGCTTCCGCAAAATGGGATTGGGACGAGCGATGTTGCTCGCTGGTTTGCATCGGCTCAAAGCTGCCGGTGTCGCTACTGCTATTCTCGGCGTCGATGCTGAAAATTCATCAGGTGCATTGCATCTTTACGAGTCTGCTGGCTTCCACAATATTCGCGATAGCATTTCTTATGTTAAGGATGTTTAATCGATATTTTTTGGTGAAACAACCCGGTTTCTGGCTACCCGTGCATAAGTCCTATCTAATTATGGGCGGGCTCTCCTGCCCAACCCCTACTCCCCACAATCAAATTCACAGGCGGGCAGGATGCCCACCCCACAATCAAATTCATTCTTTGTGGAACAGGCATCTTGCCTGTTCCTGACAATAGTGCGAGATATGCGATCTAAAAAAACTTTTGCTACCCCCTTGACAGCCATGTAGTATTTATGTAGTATGTAGATAGGGAAAGCGCAGGACAAGCAAAAACCTGTATTTTTCATGCAAATTCTGAACCTTGACAACTGAATAAACGCTCAAAATTTCAAGGAACATCAATTTGGAAGTCTTGCAATACAGACTCGATGGTCATGTTGTTACTTTATACGAGACTGTTCGGTTACAAACTGACTCGACCAGAGTCAGATGCTGTAGGAAATCAGTCTCATTTCAATGAATTTCATGCGGATTCAGAACAGACAAGTTCGGCCAGATTTCAAGCAACCAAAAAGGCTGAGGAAATCCGCAAAATCAAACAAGCTTATCATTTAGAACGGCGTTTTTTTCAGTAAAGATTATCATATCTCGTGAATCTTTACCGATACTGGCAATTTGCTAAGTCTCACAAAAAGCCAAATTCGAGAGCAGATAAGCTACCAATTCCAAATCCAAAATTGCTCTAGGAGGTATCGGTAATGGTTCACATTCGTTTTGAAGGACGTTCCTATGACTTGGCGGAAAACCAACTGGGTATCGCGGCAGGAATGAGCGACAAGGCTATTAAGGAACGTCTGGCAAATCATTTTGATGTCAAGGGATCTCGCTTCGAGTCTTACGTACTCGATCGCCGTCCCAGCGGTGATTTAATTGTCCGCCCAGAAGCCGTTTACGGCTAGAAATTAACTTAAAGCAGGTATTAGGCAGCGCACCCCAACTAAAGAAGCTTACACACTGGAAACGTTCAACATAAAATCCAATTGTAGGTTCAATTCCTACCGGCCCCTCGGCTGAAAAAAAGCTTCTCTGACTTGTGCGCTGCCTTTTATAGCTGAATTTTTTATATCTTTCAGGCGCTTAAAAGTTCCACTTCGCGCCCCAACAAAGGAAGCTTACATACTAGCTCATTGGTAGAGCATTTCTCTTTAAAAGAAAAGGTCGCGGGTTCAACTCCTGCGTATGTGCCAACGGCTTTCTTAACTTGCGTGGAGTGACTTTTAATGCTATAAAAGGCAAAAATAATTGAGCATTTTAGAAGAATCACAAGTCAAAACTTTCTAGTTTAGAGATTAGAAAAATTTTGTTCCGCACCCTAACGAGTGAAGCGAATACACACATTATAATCGATTTGTCGCAGGTTCAAATCCTGCCAGCCCCGTTTAAGGGGCTGTAGCTCAGGGGTAGAGCGATCGGACAGTCAAAACGCTTTGCTAACTTGTGCGGAACATCTCATATTTATAAATATTAGATGTAAAAGTGGTGTGTGAGGAGACTTAAATTATGAAAAATACAACTCTAATTTACCGATCGCCCAGCGAGATAGACAGTCTGATTCACGCTTTCCAAGAATGCAGCCTGCCGCGAAGTCAATGGACTCACGAAGCGCATTTAACCGTGGCCCTTTGGTATCTGTTTTATGATTCGGAACAAGAAGCGATAAATGCGGTGCGGAATGGCATTAAACGTTACAACTCGGCTCAGGGAATTGAGACTACAAAAGATGGCGGATATCACGAAACCCTAACGCTGTTTTGGGTGCGAACTATTCGCCGGTATCTCGCCGATGAAAGCCGGAATCGATCGATGGTAAATCTTGCTAACGGTTTGATTGCAAAATATGCCGAGCGCACTTTACCTTTTACCTACTACACGCGCGATCGGTTGATGTCTTCGGAAGCTCGAATTAACTGGGTTGAACCAGATTTGAGATCCCTTGAACTAGAAACAGTTTCCCTCAAATAATTTTCAATAGCAGTTTTTGCCGCGCCCTAATCGCGAGAGCTTACATACAAGCCCTATTGAGGTTTACCAAAAAAAGCTCCCCAAACTTGCGCGGTGATTTTTAAATTTTACTCGCTAGCGTGCAACAACTGCCAACCGCCGATTTGGAATACTTCTCAAGTCCAAAATCCAAAATCAATAGGAAGGTAAAAACAATGAATATGAATACAGCAGAACGCGATTTGCGTTTGGAAATGCTCAACAGCCTGCTGACAACTCCTCACCGCCAATTAGAAAAAGTAGCAGAAATCCACAAGTTAATTGTCGAATTAGACCCGATTTTTTACGGTCATTTAGCAGTGTGGTATCAGCGTCAAGGCGACGTGCGCGACCACAAGGAAGTTTTTGTCGGAAATTTGCTAACTTCGGCGCTGACGGAACACCGAGATGCCGGGTTTATGATGCTGCAAGAGTTCCCTCCCTACGAAGTTTCGCGGATTGTGGACTTTATGAAGCGGCACCAGAATAAGATGCCTCGCAGCGCGCGCACTGCTGTTACTCGCTATCTGAAATCGCGGGAAAAGAATGCACAGTTTTTCGATCGCGCCGCCATCCGCAATCGCAAGGCGATGAAGCATTTGTACGCAACGCTGCACGTCAAGCCGAGCGCTCGCGCTAACGCTATTCTCTTCAAAGACAATCCGCCGGAAGACTCTCTGGCATTCGTTTTGAAGCAGTTGGCCAAGGCGGCGACACCTGCGGAACAGGCGAATTTGATTGTTGAGTACAAGATTCCGTATACGATCGCAGTTGGTGCGATCAGACAGCTAACGCCAACGGTTTTGGCCGCGCTGATTAACTCGATGTCGCCGCAGGAAGTCATCAACAATTTGAAATCGATTCAGTCTCGCGGCGCGATGGATCACGCGGAAGTGAAGCAGTTGATTGACTCGAAGCTGGATGAAGCGGCAAAGTGCGATCGGGTTTCTGCTTACAAAGCGAGTGTGGCGGGTGCGGGCGCGAACTTCGACGCAGCAACGGCGGCGAAGCTGGAAGCGGTGACAAACGAACAGGTGAAGAAGCGCGGCAAGATTGCGAAAGCAACCGGTTTGTTGATTGACAAGTCGGGAAGCATGGAAAGTGCGATCGAAGTCGGGAAGCGTCTCGCTGCTTTGATTTCCGGCATTTCCGAGGCTGCACTGTTCGTTTATGCCTTTGACACGATGCCGTATCCAGTGCAAGCAAACGGCAGCGAATTGACAGACTGGGAAGGCGCTTTCAAGCACATTCGCGCTGGCGGCGGCACAAGTTGCGGTTGCGCGGTGGAAGCAATGCGAATTAAAAAGCAGGTTGTCGAGCAATTCATTATGGTGACAGATGAAGGCGAAAACGCTGCACCTTATTTTGCAGATGCTTATCAAAATTACTGCCGCAGTTTGGGGGTAATTCCTGATGTTGTGATTGTGCGAGTTGGCGCTTGGTGCGAATATGTCCAGAAGCAATTAAAGGGCAAACAAGTATCGGTAGAAACCTTTACGTTTTCGGGCGATTACTACTCCTTGCCGAATTTAGTGCCGATGTTGAGCCGTCCTTCGCGGCTGGAATTGTTGATGGAAATTCTTGATACGTCCCTGCCTGTGAGGGATGACAAGTGATATAATTGGGCATGGCTCGTGAGTTAAGCTGGCGGGCAATGCTCACTTTATTTTTTCTAGGAGGGAGCATAAAATTGAAAAAATGATTCAGGGTTTGCCAGATGAGTGCTGAGGGTGAGAGCGATCGCGTAGAACGTCAGGCCGTTTTTCAGCCGGAGTTTTTAGAAGACCTAGAATATTGGGTACAAACTGACCGCAAGATGGCGTTACGCTTAATCAAAATGGTCAGAGAAATTCTGCGAGACCCGTTTGAAGGCATTGGCAAGCCGGAACCCTTGAAATATGAGTTTTCTGGCGCGTGGTCGCGTCGTTTGAATAAAGAACATCGTATTGTTTATTTAGTAAGTGATGACCGTATTGATTTTCTGAAAGCGCGCTATCACTATTAGTAAAGTGATAAAAGTTGAGTCATTAAGTTAGTCGGAGTTATAAATTTATGTCAACTGAGATTACATACACTGAAGCTGAAGCAAATTTTAAAGATTTCTGCGATCGCGCTGTTGAAACTGGGGAAGTAATAGTTATTACTAGACCTAACGGCAAAAATGCGATTTTGATTTCTGAGGCAGAATTAGAAAGTTTGCTAGAAACGCTTTATTTGCTGAGGTCGCCTGCTAATGCAACTCGCTTGTTAACGGCACTGAAGCGAGCTAAATCAAGAGTCGTTCAACCTCAGACACTTGATGAAATTTCCAAAAAATTTGGGCTTGATGAAGAGAATGATACTGAAACAATCCTACAAATGAGAGTAAAGTAAGAGAGTGAGGAATCCGATCGCACTTTACTCCCAAACATCTCCCTCAATATCCTCAAGCGGCAACTTTTTCCCTATTGTAAATTATTCTCTAGTTTGAGCGATAATTTCTAGTAATTCTGGATTAGCGATGGATGACACTAGCTGGGAATCAGCAGCAGCTAAAGCAGCGCGTAACTTTTCCGCAGTGAGTGCAGGATATTTCTCTAACACCTGCTGTTGAGTCCATCCCGCAGCAAAGAGCCCTAGCAAAAATTCTACAGACAATCGAGTTTCTGGCGCTGCTGGTTGACTTGTTGAAGCTTTCGGGTTTGGATGAATGAGCTTTCGCCAGTCCATTGTTTTACTTAAACGATTTGGGAAGATTCCGCCGATTATACTGCATTTGGGCACAGTAGAAACACGGATCTCGTTGACTGATTGTGTAACATGATACGGCAGGTAATACCATTTTAGATTTTAGATTGGGAATCACTGATGCCAACCAGGGTTTGGAGTTTGGCGACAGTGGGATTTTTTTTTGAGCGGGTGTCATTTCCCCATTTTGCGATTAAATTGTTATTACGATCGCAGTACAGCGCTTTCTTATAGACTAGAGTGATGGGGTAGCAACGGGGCGATTTACCTTTTTGCTTCAGTCCGTTTCTATACCAAACTGCGATTGCGGTAAATCTCAACCCACTGTGCAACGAACTGTGCAACGAACTGTGCAACGAACTGTGCAACCCACAATACAACTACTTTAACTTCTTAAAACTATGGGAAAAAAGTCGAAAGCCAAAAAATCCCAGGTCAAAAAATCCAGTTTGCTGTCCCAGCGACTCCAAGAAGCTCTCGATCGAGGCAGCAAAGTTTGGATTAAAACAAATAATAGCAGTTTCGGCGGCATCCCGACTAATTTGTTCGGGGAGTTTGTGGAACTTTTGGTGATAGTTCCCCCTAACGAACAGGCGGAACATATCGATGCTTACGGGCAAGTTACGTGGCTGATTCGACTCTCTGATATTATTGCACTCGCTTACCCTACTGAATATTGGTCTAAAGATAGATTAGAAAGTTTGCTGCCACCCGATGCAGTTACTTCCGAAGTAGGAGATTAACTCCGTAGGGTGTGCATTGCGTACCCTAATTTTAGCTGAGTTGTATTTGGTATGGTGTGCACTGCACACCATACATTTACTATTTTTTAAGCTGTTTTAGCAGCCCACATATACACCTCTTCCACCGATTTTTATCAGTTTAATTAGTTGTTGCAAGCTGAAAGCTGCACTTTACAACTGCCGCCCTCTAGTTCGCTGCAACCGGCGAGAGCTTGAGCTTCTGCTGCGGCTTGATCGTCGCCCCAGCCCGCACCTGCTCCTCCTTTGCCTACTGCGATCGCTCCACAATTATTGCTATTAGATGTCAGCGCTTCGCAATCGTTAGCACCTCCGCTTTGTTCATTGCAGACGGCTACTGCTGCGTTTAGTGCTTCTTTCTCTGTAGCATGATCCCAACTAATACCAGTGGCGTCAGAAGTCGGAGAATAAGCAGTAGCTCCATAGGTGTCCTGAGCTTTAGCTACCTGGACTGAGCCAAAAAGAGGAAGTGTCAAAGCTGTGACTACAACCCACTTAGAAAAAAGCTTTTGCAGCATATTTACTTAAGATATCTACAAGGTTAAGTTGCGAGGTTCGCTCAATATTAGATTAGGAGATTAATTGCTGTCAAGAGTGTTTATAAATCTTTAGAGTTTCTTAAATTAAAAGTGTCTTCGCTAACAAAAAGTAAGATGACGGAGGTCAATTCAGTGGCAGATATCCGCAAAATTCTCAGCCAACTCGCTGCCCAAGAAGCGCACCTACTCGATACCCAATTCCTGGCTCCTTGCGTGCCCGGGGGAAGCGTGCGGACACGAATTAGCTCAATGGTTTATACTTTTCAACCGCAGGCGCGCAACTTTGAAGGATGGGCTATTTTTGCGCCAGTAAATGAGAAAATTGCTGCGGTAATTGAGGAGCCGAGTTTGGCGCAAGTGGCCGAGTATTTGCAACTGCTCGTACCCGTTCGCTTGCACTTGGCTTACGTACTGCAAGGGCAAACGTGGCTGGCTTATCCTGTTAACGAATCTGATGCTAAACAGCGCACGGGTGTTGCGAAACCCGTACCAGTGCATTTAGTAACAGAAGGTTCGCAGTTTGAGCCGATTGTTGCGCGCTGGGACGGTCATTGTTTGTGGTTTGAAGAGATTGACAGGCGCGCCGATCCGCTGCCTTCTGAGAAGTTAAAAGCAGCTTTAAAAAAGTTGATTTTGCCTCAAGATGTTCGCTTTAAAGGGATGACGCCGGAAATGCGAACAGTTTATGAGTTGGTGTCCCGAAATATTAAAGGTTTCGATCCGAAACTGCGGGCAGAAAAGCGCTTGCAGGGGGCGTTGAAAATGGGTGGCGGTGAATTGCGAGATTTTTTCGATCGCGAAAATTATTGGCTGGTTGAATGGACTAGCGGGACTGGAGAACATCACACTTCTGCGATCGCCAAAAATGACTTGACAGTTATGAGTGCTGGCATTTGTCTCAGCGGATTGGACAAAGACTTCGACTTGCAATCATTAGTTGGAGTAGTTGAAGATAGATAGGAAATAATGACTACTGACTACTGACTACTGACTACTGACTACTGACTACTGACCATGAGCATATTTTTTCACGAACAACTTTACAGAAGTGCCGCAGTGATGTCGCAGATCAAAAATTTCCCAGTAACGGTGTGCGGCGCGGGCGCTTTGGGTGCGAATATTACAGAAAGTCTGGCGCGATCGGGCTTTTGTCAGTTAAAAGTCATCGATCGCGATCGCATCGAGGAACGCAACCTTTCCACTCAACCCTATTATCGATCGGACATCGGCGCATTCAAAGCCAAAATTCTCGCCAACAACCTCTACCGGGCTTTGGGAGTCAGCATTGACGCGCACTCCAAAGAATTGACACCCGCAAATGCCGATCGGCTGCTTGCCAACAGCGCCACAGTCATCGATACTTTTGATAACAGTGTCGGGCGACAAGCAGTCAAGGATTACTGTGCGAGTGCCTCCCTTCCCTGCGTGCACGTCGGATTAGCTGCCGATTACTCCGAAATAATTTGGAACCAACACTATCGGGTTCCTTCAGCGGCGAATGATGACGTTTGCGATTACCCGCTGGCGAGAAACTTGGTAATGCTGACAGTTGCAGTTGCCTGCGAAGTAATTGTTACCTTTGCTGCTACCAAACAGCAACAAAATTTAACTTGCACGATCGGAGATTTTGCAGTAAAGCCACTTATATTGTAGAATGTCGGTTGACTGTTGCCAGAAACCAGGTGAATCGAGATTGGATGCGCCCATCCTAGAAACCCGGTTTCTCACTCTCAAACAATCGTCAAACTTGCAAAAAACGCTTGAGAAAATTAACAGGGAAACTATGGCGGGAACACAGACTTTTTATTATTTACTAGCAATTCTCGGTCTATTAGTTTTGACGGGCACAAGTAGAGCAAACTATGCAGCTAGCTCCGCAGTTTGCCACACTGATGATTGCCATCGACCAGCAGTGAGACACCATAAAAGGATTTTAAAATGCGGCTCGAAAGGGCACGATGTGAAGAAACTGCAAAAGTTGTTGAACGCGCGGGGCTTGTCCCCACACCCGATCGTAATTGATGGCGTTTTCGGTCCGACAACCGAAGATGCAGTGAAAAGATTTCAGCGGCAAGCTCATATTCCTGTAGACGGAGTTGTGGGAGGCAAAACTTGGGACAGACTGTTTGCTAGTTTGTAACTTTAAGCACCGGACAACAAAGGTTCCTAAGTCAGTCGATTTTAGATTTTAGATTTTAGATTTTAGATTTACTCGATAACAGATGAATCTGGAAGCTTAAACTCTGTAATCTAATTTTTTTTCTAGACCCTCGATAGCCTCGGAAAGCAAGTACCTGTGTTTGGGTGGAGTCATCTTTGGTAATCATTAATCGCTGCGGTTTGTAGTTGGACAGATAGCGCATTTTGTGCAACTACAGACACAGAAGCTTTAATCAACAATCAATCGCCTACTAGATTGCTAATGAATGAAGTTTTAGATTTTTGGTTTGGTCGATCGCACTCTCCTGAGTTTGGCAAAGTCCACAAGAAATGGTTTGAAAAAGATGCGGATTTTGATGCCCAAGTGCGATCGCGCTTTCTGCCACAATACGAACTAGCCGCCTCCGGTAAACTCGACTCATGGCAAGATTCCCCCGAAAATTGCCTCGCATTAATTATACTGCTCGATCAATTTCCGCGCAATATGTTTCGCGGAACGCCCCAAGCATTCGCCACAGACAACAAAGCTTTAGCCACCGCCGAATACGCTGTTAATAATAAATTCGATCGCCAATTGCTGACTGTACAAAAATTATTTGTTTATATGCCTTTTCAACACAGCGAAAATTTAGAAAACCAGCAAAAATCTGTCGAACTATTTCGCCAACTCAGCGGCGAACCTGACAGCGACTCACTCATTGAATACGCGATGCAGCATTTGGAAATAATCCAGCGTTTTGGGAGATTTCCCCACCGCAATGAAATTCTCGGACGCGAAACAACCCCCGAAGAAGCGGAATTTCTCAAACAACCCGGTTCGGGATTTTAAAGCGCGATCGCAAAATCTCGATCGTTCTGATATATTCGAGGTTGTAGAGGCGGTTTGAGCGCGCAATCAGAAGCAACAGCAGGCAATCTGTCTACAAAACCCGCCCCCACCCAGTGACTCTCAAATTAAATAGTGAAATTATAAAAGAAGATCCATTGTTGATTCAACAAAAAGTAGACGCTGGTGAAGAATTTATTAATTCCCCCATCGTCACCCGCGATACTGCACTCGATAAATCCGGTTGTTCGCTTCCTCAGTAAACAGCAAACTCCCGTCAGGTAACACCAGCAAACCAACCGGCCTCCCCCAAGTTTTCGGGCCAGACGGATCTGTGAGAAAACCAGTCAGAAAATCCTCATAATAACCTTGAGGGCGTCCGTTCGCCGCATTAAAAGGTACAAACACGATTTTATAACCAGTTCCAGCGTTCCGGTTCCAACTGCCGCGAAACGCCACAAATGCCCCGTTCAGGAATCTTTTGGGAAACGTTTTGCCATCGTAAAACTGAAGCCCCAAAGCGGCCGAGTGCGCCTGAAACAGCACGTCTGGCATTAAGGTTTTAGCCGCTAAATCAGGTCGATCGCTATTGCCATTTCTGGAGTGGCGCGGGTCGAGGAAATTCGGCTTAAAATAAGTGTAAGGCCAGCCGTAAAACTCGCCTTGACGAATTCTTGTCAAGTAATCGGGCACCAAATCATCTCCCAAACCGTCGCGTTCGTTGACTGTGGTGTAGAGTTGATTGGTTTTTGGGTGAAAATCCAATCCCACCGGATTTCGCAACCCTGAAGCAAAAATTTGCTGGTTCTTGCCGTCCAAATTCATGACTTGAACAGACGCCCTCGGCAGCGGTTCGACATCGGCATTAGACTGCGAGCCAACTGAGACGAAAAGCTTGCTATTGTCCGGGGAAACGACAACATTTCGCGTCCAGTGTTGGTTGTAGCCGCCGCCCGGTAAATCGGCAATTTTTTGACCAGTACCTGTTAATTGTTCCTGCCCTTTTGTGTAGGGAAATCGGCGGACTTCAGCGGTATTTCCGAGGAAAAAATAGCGATCGGCAAAAGCCATGCCAAAGGGAATATTTAACCCGTTTTGGGCACTTGCAAAAGTTTTGCGAACCTCAGCAACCCCGTCGCCGTTGGCATCCCGCAACAGTGTAATCCGATTCTGCCGGGTTTCTGTTACCAAAACATCGCCTGTCGGCGTCAAAGCTAGCCATCGGGGAGCATCTAAATTGTCAGCAAAAACGTTAACAACAAAGCCAGGAGGCACTCGCAGCACTGGCGATGCGGGAATCGGTATTACTTGAGGAGGTTTTGAGGCGCTTTCGCTGGCTCCTGGCTGTGGCAAAGTAGTTGCAACAATGCGGATTGGCTGCGGCGACAGCGGTTTGGTGGGTACAATTTGATTTGTCCCAACATTTACCAGCGGTGCACGGGAGGGAATTTGCGACAGGGGGCCGTTGTCGCCCACAGCAGGGGATCTCGCATCTGTAGCTCGATCGCACGCAATCATCGGCAACAGCAGAATTAGCAGCAAGAAACGCAGGTAATACATAGCAGCGATTTCTCCACAATTGCTGGACAATTCTATTATTCTAACTGCTATTCAACAGCTAAGCCACCGCCGGCGCGGTGGCTTAATTCCATTTACTGATACCAGTTGCAAAAAAGAATGCAATTGTAGGCCAGTGCTCCAAACTTTGAGCTCGATCAGTCAATCGATTTTAGATTTTAGATTTTAGATTGAAGAACGCGACCCCACGAATGAATCCGGGGGCCCCGGATCAAATTGCTTGATCGTCATTGCCAATTCCCAATCGAAAATCTCAAATCTCAAATCTCAAATCTAAAAGGGTATAACCTAGGTCTACCAAAGTCCTCTCACAGGAGCCGGAGCCGGACGAGGAGCCGGAATTGGACGGGGAGCCGGCATCGGAGCCGGAGCCGGAGCCGGACGAGGAGCCGGACGCGGTGGCGGTTCTGGAGCCGGACGCGGTGCCGGTGCTGGGGTTGCGGGACGAGCAACCGTTGTGGCTACAACCTTATAATCGGGGATCACGGCGATATTTTGTATCTGAGAGCCGGCGACGGTGGCTCTGACTTTCATTCCCGGTACTAGGCCAATAATTCTCAGGACGCATCTTTGAACCCTGAGAGTCCTGTACGGCGCGCTTTCTTCGCGAATAGTTACTACATCGCCGACAATACTTTTGACAAAACCGACAATGGTTGTAGTGTTTGCTGTTGTGGTGGTCTGCGTTTGGGCTATTTGAGTTGCAGGGTTAGCCATCGCAGGATTTACTGAGACCGCCGAAATTACCACCGACAGTGTTGCACCTGTCAATAATTTGATGTTCTGAAGACGCATTGAAACCTCACATTAACTGCTATTCAGGGTCGGGTTTGCTTCCGCTGCACGAAAGTCCCAACCTCTATACCTAATCCAGTTTAATCCCCAGAGTAGGAAATTTATGACAATCTCAAAAAAAGATTATCGAACAAGTATTGAAAGACTAAATTTTACATCATAAGTTCCCGATTTACAACAAGTTCAGCGGTTTGCATCTCTAGAGTGTTGCCGTGATATATTGAGTTTATTCGATCGACCGTAGCAGTTTTTTTCCGCAGACCTAACTGTTGCTGGGAGCAACTCTACCTAAAGACAGATTGTGCTTGCCGGATACAGCACCGCCATAGTTTGAATAGTCGATCGCCCGCTGGCCATTCCTAAAAAATCAAATTAGTCGGAGGGAAAATTTAATCATTTTCTTGCAAGATTTACGCAGAAACCGGGTTTTTTAACGACATTCTATTGCGTAACTCCACTGGGCAGCTTATAAAAACCTTGTGGTTTTGGTATTATTGCCTAAGCTTTGTGTTGAGTTACAAGTTATCAGTGGTGGAATTTCAACTAAAAACTGTGCAGCGCAGTTGCGGTCAAAAAGCATCTCAAAATTTTTCCGATCGGGTGCGGTTGGCGGATAATTAGATAGGAACTTTGTAGGAACTGCTGGTTAGGAGTTTAGCGAACAAAAAAATGGTGAACAGCAAAATTTTATTTAATAAGCTAATTGTGCTGAGCTTGAGTGCAGCCGCGCTGTCGGTGGGCATACAGCAGCAGGCGACGGCAGAACTGGTGGCTAATTCAAGTAATAGTGCGATCGCGGCGCAGCGGCCCACATCCGAGACAAAATTGCCGAATCTCGGAACCCCAGAACTGCCGCCCTTGGGAGAACCATTTCGGTATATTCCCCAGGAACCAACGCCTGCGGTAAATCCTATTGAGGAAGTGCGTTTAGTGCTGAAATTGCGAGAACGCCGCGTCTATGTTTACCGACAAAATAAGGTGCAAACCAGTTTCCCGGTTGCTGTGGGAAAAGGTGGCTGGGAAACTCCTACAGGCAATTTTAAAGTTATGCAAATGATCAAAGATCCAGTTTGGCAAAATCCTTGGACAGGAGAACTTATTCCTGCGGGGCCAGACAATCCATTAGGGAGTAGGTGGATGGGGTTTTGGACGGATGGCAAGAATGTGATTGGTTTTCATGGTACTCCGAATCCAGAGTCGATCGGGGGGGCGGCTTCTCATGGTTGCGTCAGAATGTTTGATAAAGATGCACAGGCTTTATTTGAGAAAGTCGCCGTTGGCACACCAGTGATAGTTGAGCATTAATTATTTGGAGATTGGGGTGCATAAAAACATTTCGGAACAGGCAAGATGCCTGTTCCACAAAGACTTAAATTTGGTTGTGGGCTGGGCATCCTGCCCGCCCATGAAAGACTTATTGATAATGCAGCTATTGGGTGAGTTAAAACGTACATTTTGCACCCCTCTCAGCAACAGGCAAGATGCCTGTTCCACAAAGAGTTAAATAGATTGCTGATATTTTTCCAGCAACTCCGGGATGTAATCGTAGCCATCAACACCGATCGCCGGAATGATATTCGCTCGACTTTTCGCCAAAGCTTGTTTAAAAGATTCCGCCCCCATTTGACCCCGCAAAATTGTCAACAAACCAGCCGATTGACGCCACTCCATCGCACCAATTTGCTCCAAAGTATACATCCCCAAACTGCCTGCAAATATCGCTTTTTCTAGTGAGTTGATTCTGTAATAAGCTTGAGCCAAGTAAGCCAAATTCAGACCTTGCAAATATAAATCCCCTGAGAATTGAGCCGCTTGCCAACCTTTGACCAAATATTCGATCGCAGATTCAGCATTTTCCAGGGCAATTTTAGCAATACCGAGACTGCTGGAACAAAAAGCTTGACTTTGGCGATCGCCCAATTTTTCCGATAGCAACAAACCTTGTTCCAAATAACCGATCGCACTCTCGTAAACCTCCGGTTCCACATCCTCCAACTGCCGCGCTTGAAACACTTCACTGTAACCCAAATTAGCCAGAGCATTTGCCTCGCCTTGTCGCTCTCCCGCTTGTCGTGCCATAATTAAAGCCCGCTGGCTGTAATTAATCGCTTCCTGATAATTTTTTTGAGCAACATAGTTGCGGCTGATATGATTGAGATTGGCAACTTCGCAAGCTTTGTCTCCTTCGGTACGGGCAATTTCCAGCGCTTGCTTGTGCAGCAAGAGCGATCGCTCGTAAGCCCCCGCCGCCTGCATCGAATAACCCAAAAGCGTCAGAATTCGAGCTTTTGCTTGAGTGCCTTCAACTCGGCGCAGCGGTTCATCTAAATAATCCAAAGTATGTCGCAGGGCTTTACCATCAAAGGAAGCAAAAATCCCGCCGTAAAGCGGAAAATATTCCCGCTGAGAAAAAGCGCGCAAAATTTGCAAAGTTACTTGAAAACAAGCATTTGCCAACTGCTCCCCGCTCTTGGTAGAATTATTAAACCCACTCGCTAGCTGACTCCAAATTACCGCAAAAGTAATGTAAGTAGAAATTGAAGCTTTTGTTGACACTTTGGAATCGTAAACTTGCTTGTCAAACCATGTCGCCAACGCCCGCTGCAAGCACTGCAAAATAATCGCCAATTCCACCAATATGCCTAACTCTAAATTCGATTCCTTGGCTGCGAATTGAACTACAGATTCACCAAGCGCAATAGTATTCAAGAGAGCGTGGGGAAAGGGACTGTTAACTTTTTTTGCCCAAAAAGCCCAAGGCCCATTTTGTTCTGGACTACCGGCAAATCCTAGCTGCTGTGGCTGATAAATCCAGCCCACAAGTTCCGGTTCCAAACGCTGCCAAGATTCTAAACCTTTGGCTATGCCGGCGGTGATTTGCTGCAAATCTTGTTCGGTTTCAGGATTGGCAGTCTGCAGCATTTGTTGGTGTAGGGATTTTGCCAATTGCTGCAATTGAGCGAGAGTCAGCGGATGTTCTTTATTCGGATCGATTACTTGCAATAATGCCAGAAGGCGGGCGTTAGATTCGGCAGTAACGATTTGTTGGATTGAGGATGCAATTGCGCGATCGACGCGGTTATCTTTCTGCCAGCGTTCCCATTCTCCTTGGATGGTTTTGAGAGCTCTGAGGGTGCGATTTGCCTTTGCTTGTTTGATTTCGTCTTTTTCATTTCTGAGTTGATTTTCGGCGGCATCAAGGCGTTCGCCGAAACAGCGTTCAAAGATTTCGCCAGTACCGGTACTAATGTCTTGCACTAGCATTTGATAAACTTGTTCTTTGGAGCGAATTTGACCTTTGAGGGTGATTTCGACAATTTTGTCGATTAGGGCTAGATAGCGATCGCGCAATGAGGTAGAGTCTGGCATAATTTATTTTTAGTTAATAAGTTTTTATGGACAGCGCTTGCAGCTTGCACCATTTCATGCTGCTCCTTAATTTTACAGCTCATCTGGATTAATGCCCATTGCTCGCAGGCGATCGGCTAATCGATTGGCTCGCTCTCTTTCTGATTCAGCTCGTTGCCTTTCAAACTCGGCTCGTTGCCTTTCTGATTCAGCTTGCTGTCTTTCAATTTCAGCTTGCTGCCTTTCAAACTCGGCTCGTTGGCTTTCCAATTGAGCTCGCTGTCTTTCAAATTCTTCTGGAGTCAGAATCAAATTGCCATTAATATCATACCAGCGCAACCACAACCTTTGATTTTGCAGGAAAGCACCTTCCCACAAACCCAAACTTAACTGTATTTCCGGTATCCAAAATCGAGAACCTGTTAACAATTGTTCGCGGTAACGGTTGCCAATTAACCGAAATACCCTCAATTGGTTGTTGTATTTGCTAAAAACAAAGTAATAAGGAATCTTCAAAATTATTTCGTAAACCTGCCACTTAGTCGGCGGTTTGTTTGGTTCTGATTCTGTCAGTCCTAAATCTTCATCTTCCGTACCAGGTGACAGAAATTCGATCGCAATTAAAGGAGTTACTGCTTCGTCCCAAATCACGTAACTTTGGCGCAAGTCTCTGTCTTGGTAAAATCTCGAAACCCCCACAACTAAATACCAATCGGGTCTTTTGTACCAATTGGGATGGTTGGAGTCGTAGTATAGATTGAGATCGCTGGCCGAGAAGAGGCGATCGGGTGGATAATTAGAGGGGAGGCAGCTATCGCACAAAAGTTGTGCTTGCCACCGATGATATTCGTCAGGCAAACCGGGTTCCTCCGGGTCTTCACTGGGTAGATCGTACATCGTAGGGAGGACTTTTGTCTGGGAATGCTGCGAATCCGGTACGTACATCGTCATAAGATTACCCGGGCGAGACGGCTTGAGGAGATTGAAGCGGTACGGCAATTGTAATATTATAGCGCGATGTGATTTCTTGCTGCAGAAAGTCGGTATCTTTTGCACCGGGAATTTTATCGAGATAGCAATTTTTTACTCCTAACAAAAACCCGGCGATCGCTTCTGATGAATTTTGGGAGTCGGCTACCTTCAATAAATCTTGCCATTAACTCTCATCGTTGCCGTTAATATCTAGCGGTGTAATCGCTGACTTTATCCTCTGTTTCGCTGCGGTTTATTTGGTTTAAATAGTGCAGCCTTAACTCAAAAATAGTAGCGGCTAAATTGCCGTATGTCGTGCCTTTTTTCTTGGCAATGAGTGGGTTGACATAGAGTTTTGCTAGCAAAAGGGTGATGTTTCTGCCGCCGGCTATTTCGGTTTTAAGGTTTCGTAGATTTTGAGCAGCCACAGGGGGCGGATGCCAAAGGTTCGGAATATAAAAAATAAGTAAATTCCCCTGATATAGGGACTTTTTGGAAGTGATTTGATGAAGGGACGATTGCTTTGTTCAGCTTTGAGATCATTGATGTATACACGGAGATTTGCGCTCCTTGGTTGTGACAAATTAGCTTTAGGTTAATCCAAAATTTTTAAGGCTGATTCTAGGTTTGATACAGCCTAATTTAACTCCGGTGAAGTTAGCGTCTTTGCTTTTTCTTGAAGGTGAAGAGCAATACTTAGCAAGACAGGGGCCGCAGGGCTACGCAGATTGCCATCGGAGTCTTTCAGCAGCGGAACTAGCTGCGGTACAACAGTTTTAGCTTCTGCACCAATCATCCTCAAAGCAGAGGCTGCACTACCTACGCACATTTGGATTGGAGTCTTTCAGCAAGACAATTAGCTGCAGCAGTGCAGTTTAAGCTTTTGCACGGATTTTATTCAAAGCAGAGGCTGTACTACTACGCACATTTGGATGGGAGTCTTTCAGCAAGACAATTAGCTGCGGCAGTGCAGTTTTAGCTTCTGCACCGATACTTCCCAAAGCATTGGCTGCACTACTACGCACAGTTGCATCTGAGTCTTGAAGCAGGGAAATTAGCTGTGGCACAGCAGTTTTAACTTCTGCACGCATCCTTGCCAAAGCATAGTCTGCACGGCTACGCACATTTGCATCGGAGTCTTTCAGCAACAGAATTAGCTGCGGCACAACAGTTTTAGCTTCTGCACCCATCCTTCCCAAAGCATTGGCTGCACGGCTACGCACAGTGGCATCGGAGTCTTTCAGCAACAGAATTAGCTGCGGCACAGCAGTTTTAGCTTCTGCACCCATCCTTCCCAAAGCATAGTCTGCACGGCTACGCACAGTTGCATCGGAGTCTTTCAGCAACAGAATTAGCTGCGGCAGTGCAATTTTAGCTTCTGCACCCACCGACACATCTGAGTCTTTCAAGGTTTTGACAAAGGTAGGAATAGCAGGAAGACCAATTTGTCTTAGAACCTCAGCAGCACTCTGGCCGACTGACAAATTCTGATCCTGCAAAGCTTCCATCCAATCAGGGATGGCGGGTTCACCTCTTTTTCGTAACAGCTTAATAGCTGGATAAAGTGCCGTTTCATCGTTAATATTTAACTTCTCGGTGAGGAAGGCAATCTGTTTGGGATTAGCTGTGGGTTCCTCCCCAATTCCAGCCGCAGCATTGCGAGTCAACAGCAAAGGCGATGTGAAAGATAGAAACGAGAGGGCAATTACGGCAGCTAATCTTTGTCGGTAGTGCTTCGTCATGGGCTAGAATCCTTGTGTTTGATGAGCCGTCTCAGCCATTTGAATAATTGTGTATACATTCTCATCAAACTGTTTCAGGACTCCGGGCGATCTAAATTTGTACTTGTCCGTGGTGAAATCGATCGCCCTAAATACTGCTTAAAAAGCGCCACTTTAAGAAGATTCTGGTTCTTTCCTTGAAAAACCCTTCTTTACGTGTAACTCTTGCTGGGAATTTGAATATACGAATCCGGCATTTCATTCTGCTGGTGAATCGCAAAGAAACGGCGCTCAATTTCTTTGAGAACTGCTGCATCATAATAAATCATGCCACAATCAACACAAATCTCTACTGGCGTGTTAGGAACTAGCAAGTATTTACCTTTATGACTGTAAAGGTAATCGATTCTACGTTCCTCATAGCGGTTGCTACCGCAAGTATTGCATCGGATTTCTCGCATGGGTCTATCCTCTAGTTCTAGGGTTAATAAAATTGGGGGGACTGGGAATATATACAGTTATAATTGCTACTCTTTCACCGCGCCAACCACAGACTATATGAATAGGAATCTCACCTGCATAACCTAATATTAGACAACTTTCACCTCGACCAGTGTTAGGATATTGCTCAAGGATCTCTCCGTTGAGTAAAGCTTCCTCAACCTGAGTAAAGGTTAACCCATCAGCCTGACGCTCGATATCTCCATGACCTGTGTAAACATACAGATTTTGGCGAACTCTTGCTTTAATTTCCTCTACTTTCATTTATACTTAAGTCTAAGGCATAATTAGAGAATCACTATTTTATCATATTTGATGATTTCCGAACCCCTTACCCTCTCAACAAGCAATCCGGTTTTAGCAGGCAAAGGATTAACCCGTCGTTTTGGTGGTTTAATTGCTGTAAACAACGTATCTTTTACAGTTGAAAAACACGAAATCTTTGGATTAATCGGCCCTAACGGCGCGGGCAAAACCACTCTATTTAATCTAATGACTGGACTGATACCTGCTTCTAGTGGCAACCTGATTTATCAAAATGAAAATATTTCCCAATTGAAGCCTTATCAAATTGCCAATAAAGGTATAGCCAGAACTTTTCAAAATATCCGGTTATTTGGGGAACTTTCTGCTGTGGAAAATGTGGCGATCGCCCGACACATCCACAGTCGATCGGGCAATCCAGTTTTATCGGTGCTGGCGGGGATTTTCGGCTTGCCAGCATCTAACGCAATGGAACGCAAAACCCAGCGAAAAGCTTTAGAATTGTTGGATTTAGTCGGATTGGGCGATCGCGCGGGCGAACAAGCCAAAAACTTGGCCTACGGCGACCAGAGGCGCTTAGAAATTGCCCGCGCTTTAGCCCTAGAACCGCAAATACTCTTGTTAGATGAACCTGCCGCGGGGATGAATCCCAATGAAAAGCATAAATTAAGCGAATTTATCCGAGAAGTGCGCCAACAATTCAATTTAACTGTAATATTGATCGAGCATCATGTACCGCTAGTTATGGGATTGTGCGATCGCATTGCCGTCTTGCATTTCGGTCAGCTTATTGCCTTGGGCGAGCCTGCTGTTGTGAGGAATGACCCGGCGGTGATTGAGGCTTATTTGGGAGATGAAACCTAGACATTGTAAATGTTTCCCTGCTCTGGCGGGGAACGAGGAAAATTAATAGTTAGTCATAAATGAATCTTCCAGTCCTCATAGCGAGGACTTCAGCTATCAGCCAGGGGTTGAAACCCCTGGCGGACTGCGGGAAGAGAGACAGTTTTGTTATCAACAATCAAGTCCCACAAAATGCAACATAGCCCACCCCAAACCACCCAAAATATTCTCTTAGAACTCAAGAATCTTTCTGTAAATTATGGTGGCATTCAAGCCATCCAAAATATTAATCTCACGATTAATGCGGGCGAGGTTGTCAGTCTCATCGGCGCTAATGGTGCGGGCAAAAGTACCACACTCAGGGCTATTTCTAAAATAGTTAATATACACCAAGGACAAATTATTTATAACGGGCGCGATATTAGCCGCCGCCAAGCTCACGAAGTTGTGAAATTGGGAATCGCCCACAGCCCAGAAGGGCGGCGGGTTTTGGCGCAGCAAACGGTGTTAACTAACTTAGAATTGGGGGCCTATATTCGATCGGACTCGGCGGCAGTAAAAGCCGATTTAGAGCGCCAATTTGAGATATTTCCGCGCCTAGCAGAAAGGCGCCGCCAGCTAGCAGGAACCCTCAGCGGCGGGGAACAGCAAATGCTGGCGATCGCCCGTGCTCTGATGAGCCGCCCGAAGCTGCTATTATTAGACGAGCCTAGTTTAGGTTTAGCACCTGCGATCGTCAAAGAAATTTTCGGAATTATTCAAAATCTGCGTTCCACAGGCGTTACAATCCTTTTAGTCGAACAAAACGCCAGTTTAGCACTGCAAATTGCCGATCGGGGTTACGTACTAGAAGCTGGTAACATTACTCTCACAGGTATTGGATCAGATTTGCTAAACGACGAGCGAGTCAGGAGCGCATATTTAGGATGACTTGGTTAATTTTAGGACTCTTGACCGCTTTCTTTGAAGCCGTCAAAGACGTTTTTGGCAAACAAAACCTCAAAAAAAGTGACGAATATGTCGTCGCTTGGTCTCTCTCATTTTTTTCAGTCATCTTTTTGACTCCCTGGGTATTATATACAGGAATTCCGCCATTAAATTCTCAATTTTGGCTCGCCCTATTAATCGGAGGTAGCATCAACGCTGTCACAGCCCTCCTGTACATCAAAGCCATCAAACTATCAGATTTATCCCTGACACTACCGCTGGTAGCTTTGACACCATTATTCATGTTGGTAACTTCACCGTTAATTGTGGGTGAATATCCCAAGTTTTTTGATTATATTGGCATTTTACTAATCGTAGCAGGCTCTTATTTATTAAATATCAAAGAGAAATCTAAAGGATATTTAGCCCCATTCAAAGCACTGTTGGATGAGCCAGGCCCAAAATTGATGTTAATCGTCGCATTTCTATGGAGTATTGCCTCCAATTGTGACAAAATAGGAGTTACAAATTCCTACCCTATTTTTTGGCTATTCTCTTTGTTTGGTACAATGACTGTCTTGCTACTGCCAGTTTTATTGTACAAAACCCCAAATCCAGGGCAGAAAATTCTCAAACAATTACCAATGCTAGCTGCTATGGGGTTTTTTAATGCTATTGGAGTGATTTTTCAAATGCAAGCTTTGACATTAACTTTGGTAGTGCAAGTTATCGCGATTAAGCGTACTAGCGTGTTAATGGGTGTATTGTTCGGTCATTTCATTTTTAAGGAAAAAGATATTCAAGAAAGATTATTAGGGGCCGGAATCATGATTTTGGGAGTTTTATTTATCAGTTTATAGGTTGAGATTTCCGGGACTTTCACGCTCGTTCTCTCCCCGAATGTAGGGGCGGTGCCCCCGTGCTCGCCCTCTCTCGCTTGGGTGGGAATGTCCGGGTGGGAAACACGCCCTAGCCTCTATTGATGTATAAGTCATGTTATACTCAAGGCGATCGCACTTTCTCTCACTATTTATTAAGATAAAAAAAATTAATGCACAAAATAGCCGCCACACCCGGAGGTTGGAACCCTCAAGCAGAAGGAGTAATTTTTATTCAGCAAACCCCAGCACCAATAGTATTTATTAGTGCTGCTGACACCGACATTCAAACTCTCGCAGCCGCCGCATCCAAAATGCCGGCAAAATTTCCCAAAGTGCGGGCAGTAAACCTGCTTCAGTTGCAGCAACAACTAACAATTGATACTTATGCCGAGGAAGTTTTAGAACGCGCCGAGGTGATAATCTTAAGACTGTTAGGAGGGCGTTCTTATTGGTCTTACGGGTTAGAAATCCTGCGAGAAACTGTGCAAAAAACTAACGCCTCCCTGATTGTAATGCCGGGAGAAGACAGTCCCGATCCGGATTTAATCAGCCATTCCAATGTATCGCTGTCAGCAGTCAATCAACTTTGGCGCTATTTCACAGAAGGCGGAGTCCAAAACTTTGTTAATGCACTAAAATTGGCTGCCGATACTTGCTTGAAAACTGCTTATAATCCACCGCTACCTCAAACAGTCTCCCGCGTCGGAATTTATGATTGGGGCGGAGAAGCGGGGGCGTGTTTTGCAACTTTACAACCAGATTCAGATCCCCCTAAATCCCCCTTAACAAGGGGGACTTTGACAACTTCTTCCTCCCCCCTTCTTAAGGGGGGCTGGGGGGGATCTCCGGGTTTACCAACCGACGCTGATCCCGCTAAATCCCCCTTAACAAGGGGGACTTTGACAACTTCTTCCTCCCCCCTTCTTAAGGGGGGCTGGGGGGGATCTCCGGGTTTACCAACCGACGCTGATCCCCCTAAATCCCCCTTAACAAGGGGGACTTTGACAACTTCTTGCTCCCCCCTTATTAAGGGGGGCTGGGGGGGATCTCCGGGTTTGGAAACACTCCCTAAAGGGCACGGCGAGGGCGGGCACGGGGGCACCGCCCCTACGGTCGGAATTTTATTTTATCGCGCTCATTACTTATCAGGAAACTTAGCACCAATTGATGCACTTTGTCAAGCTTTAGCAGAGCGAAACTTAGTACCGGTTCCCGTCTTTGTGTCTTCTTTGCGGGAACCGGATTTGCAAATAGAATTGCTGGAATATTTCCAGCCCAAAGAATCAGAACCAATTCAATTATTGCTAAACACCACAAGTTTTGCAGTCTCCGGTTTCAGCAGTCAAGAACCGGAACAAAACAGCTTAAAATCCTTAGACGTTCCCGTATTGCAAGCAATCTTCAGCGGTGGCGGTTTGGAACAGTGGGAAACGGAACTTCAGGGACTTTCGCCCCGCGATGTGGCGATGAATGTAGCATTGCCGGAAGTAGACGGAAAAATCATTACTAGGGCTGTTTCTTTTAAAGCGGTACAGACTTGGAATAGCGAATTAGAAACAGATGTAGTAGGCTATGTAGCAGCGGGCGATCGCATTTCATTTGTAGCAGATTTAACCGCGAATTGGGTGAAGATGAAACAAACCCCAGCCGCCAACAGACGCATCGCCATAATTTTAGCAAATTACCCCACCCGCAACGCCCGCTTAGCCAACGGCGTCGGCTTAGATACGCCCGCTAGCTGTGTCGAAATCCTCAAAGCTATGCAGCAAGCTGGCTATCAAATTGAAAACATCCCCGCTAGCGGCAACGAGTTAATTGAACTGTTAACTTCTGGCGTAACAAATGACCCGGAAGGACGCGAATTGCGCCCTGTTCATCAATCTTTGGAATTGGCCGAATATGAAGAATATTTTGCTAGTTTGCCGCAGGAAGTGCAAGAGGGA
Source organism: Microcoleus sp. D2_18a_D3 (assembly GCF_036702455.1). Taxonomy (NCBI): domain Bacteria; kingdom Bacillati; phylum Cyanobacteriota; class Cyanophyceae; order Oscillatoriales; family Microcoleaceae; genus Microcoleus; species Microcoleus sp. D2_18a_D3. The sequence continues at coordinate 50,949 of NZ_JAUBTK010000022.1, read as the reverse complement.
ATTTGTAAAAGATGGGGGCTTCCGGCAAGCTATGCACAAGATTTTATAAGTAACAATACGTCTTTTCCAATTCCGGGGATTCAGTTCGGTAATGTGTTTGTGGGAATTCAACCATCGCGGGGATATGAACTTGACCCCGCCTTAAATTATCATGCCCCAGACTTAGAACCCACTCATAATTATCTAGCTTACTATTATTGGGTGCGAGAAAAATTTGGAATTGACGCTATAATTCATGCCGGAAAACACGGCAATTTAGAATGGCTTCCCGGTAAAAGTATAGCATTGTCTAACAAATGTTATCCAGAAGTAGCGTTAGGCGCGATACCTAATTTTTATCCCTTCATTGTCAACGATCCGGGGGAAGGTTCCCAAGCAAAAAGACGATCGCAAGCTGTGATTATCGACCACCTGACACCGCCGATGACTCGCGCCGAACTCTACGGGCCTTTGCAGCAGTTGGAAACCTTAATTGATGAGTATTGCGAAGCCCAAAGTTTAGATCCGTCCAGATTGCCCATGATTCGCGATCGCATTCTCGCCCTCACCAACAAAGAAAACTTAGATAAAGACTTAGGAATACAACTAAATAAATCGGAATTTACAGAATTTATCACGCGCACAGACGGCTACCTTTGCGAACTCAAAGAATCCCAAATCCGGGACGGGTTGCACATTTTCGGTCAGTGTCCCGAAGGTAGACAGTTGAGAGATTTGATAATTGCGATCGCCCGCCATCCCACCAACGGGCGATCGGGCTTAACCCGCGCCCTAGCAGAAGACTCAGGCTACGATTTCGACCCCTTAACCTGCGATCCAACCTCGATAATTCAGCACCGCACAGCAGGCGATTTAACAGCAGAACTCGAAGAAAAAGCCGCTGAATTAGTAGATAACTTAATCGAAAATATCCGCGTTAATCCGCGTTCATCTGCGGTCACAAATTCCCAAATAGGAGAAGCAACTCAACAAGAATTAGAGTGGATAAATAACTATCTTTTACCTTCACTCCTCCAAACAAACCAAGAAATTACCAACCTTTTGCGCGGACTAGATGGGCGGCACATACCAAGCGGCGCATCCGGCGCACCCACTCGCGGCCGGCCAGATGTATTGCCCACAGGTCGCAATTTTTACTCAGTAGATATCCGCGCCATTCCCACAGAAACCGCCTGGAGAGTTGGCAGAGTTGCTGCTGAAACTTTAATCGAAAGATACACCCAAGAAAACGGCGAATATCCGAAAACTTTGGGTTTGTCAGTGTGGGGAACATCCACGATGCGGACGGGGGGAGACGACATCGCCGAAGCCTTGGCGCTGATAGGAGTTCAACCAGTTTGGGATGGCCCTTCGCGCCGGGTTGTAGATTTTGAAATCTTGCCAGTTTCTGTTTTGGGGCGGCCGCGCGTTGATGTTACTTTGCGAATCTCTGGGTTTTTCCGCGATGCTTTTTTTAATTTAATTGATTTGTTTGATAGTGCGGTAAAAGCTGTGGCAGATTTAGACGAATCGCCAGAAAACAACCCTTTAGCAGCACAAGTTAAGGAAGAGATTTTGTATTGGGAATCTACAGGTTTGAGTCAGGAAGAGGCGCAAGGGCGATCGCAATTTCGAGTCTTTGGCTCAAAACCAGGGGCTTACGGCGCAGGACTGCAAGGCATAATTGAAGCTCAAAACTGGACAGACGACAGCGATTTAGCAAAAGCTTACATTAATTGGAGCAGTTACGCCTATACCTCCTCTAGTTCCTCAAATTTGCCGGGAGATGTAGCAGGAGTTAAACAGAGTGAGTGGGGATGTTCTGCACCCGAAGCATTTGAAAAACGCCTCGGCCAAATGCAAATAGTTCTGCAAAACCAAGACAACCGCGAACACGACATCCTCGACTCGGATGATTATTATCAATTCCAAGGGGGAATGACGGCCGCAATTCGCAATTTGCAAGGTAAAAATCCTGAAACCTATTTCGGAGACAACTCGATTCCCGAGAATCCGAAAGTGCGGCAACTGAGAGAAGAAATTGCGCGGGTTTATCGCAGCAGGGCTGTGAATCCCAAATGGATAGAAGGTGCGATGCGACACGGTTATAAAGGCGCGTTTGAAATTGCCGCAACTGTTGATTTTTTGTTTGCTTACGATGCTACGGCAAATTGTGTAGAGGATTTTATGTATGAAGGAATCGCAGAGGCTTACATTTTTGATGAAAAAGTGCAGGCATTTATTCAAGAAAACAATCCTTGGGCACTGCGAGATATGGCGGAAAGATTGCTAGAAGCTCGTCAGCGGGGGTTGTGGCAGAGTGCGAACCAGGATACATTGGATAAATTGAGAGCGATCGCCCTGCAAGCCGAAGCAGTCATCGAATCCCATACTGGTTTTTAGTCTGAACGGAGAAATGATAGAATATAGTTAATATGCGAGGAATCAATGTTGCGCGATCTCACCATCCAAAATTATCGCTGTTTTAAAGATTTTCATATCGACGATCTAGCTAGGGTTAATCTGATAGTCGGTCAGAACAATAGCGGTAAAACTACTTTTTTGGAAGCCATTTATTTATTAGTCCAACAACAGAGTATTCAAGCTTTGTTTGATGTACTAAATGGCCGTGGCGAAATGAGCAACATAAAAACTCAACTGGCATCGGATCAAGCAGTAAACCGGATCAAGTATCAATTTGAACATATTTTTTACGGACATCAACTAATTCCCGATAAAAACATTTACATTCAATCTCATAAAGAAGAACTCCTCTCACTCAAAATTCAAGCAAACCCTACAAACCAACAGGTATTAATTCCGGTAGCTGAAGAAGTAGAAACAAGGTTTTTAGCAGTAGAATTAATTGTTTGCTACAATCAGACTGCCACAGTCAAAATTTCACTGCTACGCGATGCTTCTATTGCTCATTTAGTTTCTTCTAAATTGACCGATAGAAAAAATAACTATTTATCGCTTGTTGGTTCCAGTCAAGATAATTTTAATTATCTCAAAACTACGGCAATAACTTTTAACGAAATGGCTGTGTTTTGGGATGCTATTACACTGACACCAAAAGAAGAAAGCGTAGTAGCAGCACTGCAAATCTTAGAACCAGATGTAGAACGTATTAGTTTTACCAGTAATCCCACTAATAACAGTGGTATTTTGCTTAAACTTCGGGGACAGCCTCACCCAGTTCCTCTAGGCAGTATGGGAGAGGGTATGCAACGAATTCTTAGTATAGCAATGGCAGCCGTCTCATCAGAGAATGGGTTTTTGTTGGTTGATGAAATTGATACAGGTCTTTACTATCAAACCCAAACTGATATGTGGCGATTGATATTTGAAACAGCACAGCGATTGAACGTTCAAGTCTTTGCAACTACCCACAGTTGGGATTGTATAGCCGCATTTCAAGAAGCCTTAGAACAGTCAGAAGATAGTTCGGTTGGCAAATTATTTCGCTTGAGTCGGCGCGGTGAGGATATTCGTGCAGTTGAATACACTCCCGATGAATTGTCCGTTGCAGTGCGCCAAAGTATCGAGGTGCGCTGATGCCAAAACCACGAACACCTTCTCAACGAAAAGCTCAACAGTTATTGGTAGAAGGTAAGAATGACCGACACGTAATCTGGGCTTTGTGCCAGCAATATCAACTGCCAGAAACATTTTCCGTCGAAGTACCGCAAGAAGAAGGTAGAGAAGGAAGTACAGAAGGAGTTGAAGCGCTGCTAAATGGCTTGCCAGAAAGATTGAAAGCAGAGAATTTACGCACCTTGGGAATTGTGGTTGATGCCGATCGCAATTTAAGTGGGCGGTGGCAATCTCTTAAAGATAAACTGAGTTCGATCGGCTATCGAGACATCCCCCAATCTCCCCCTCCCGAAGGCTGGGTTTGCACACCTTCAGATCCATACTTGCCTCGCGTCGGAGTTTGGTTGATGCCAAACAATCAACTTCCTGGAATGTTAGAAGATTTTGTCGCCTATCTCATCCCCCCTGGCGACACCCTGCATCCGAAAGCCGAAGCAATTTTACAAGAGCTCGAACAAGCCGGACTTAACCGCTACACTTTAATTCATCATCCCAAAGCGCTAATCCACACTTGGCTGGCATGGCAGAAAACGCCTGCAATGCCGATGGGACAAGCAATAACAGCGCAGGTGCTTAGCTGCGATTCCCCGATCGCCTTAATTTTTATTGAATGGTTAAAACATCTGTTTGAGCTAATTGCTCGATCCGCCGAATAATGAGTAATATCTAGTAATGTTTCGCGATCGCTGAAAGCTTTATGATTCGCCGCTACATTGCTAGCATCAGCACCAGCATCCTCAAACGTACCTGCGCCGCCGCCGCTGTATTAGCCGTAACTTTGGGATGTTCGTCAACGAAGCCGCCCAACACCGCAGCGCCATCGGGTTCGATCGAATCCGCCGTCCTAGCGCAGTCCCCCACGTCTCTGTTAGCTCAAAACCGCAACAAAACCAAAAAATCCGTCAGCGTTCCCTCATGCCCCCAAAACGATGCCTTTACGGAGTCAGTTAACTTTGCCACCCAAGCTTCTAATTTGGCTCAATCAGCCAGTTCAAAAGAAAACTGGGACGAAGTAGCCGCCCTGTGGGTGCAGGCCGTCGCCTGGATGCAAGCCGTTCCCCCCGGCAGTCCCAGGCGGGCTTTTGCTGAGAAAAAAGTGGTGGAGTACATGAGAAACCTGGTTTATTCCCAACAGCAAGCGGGCGCAAACGGATCGCAAGCCAGTACAGTCAGCTTCAGCAGCGATTTACTCAACGAACAACTCGAACTTTACCTATCCTACGTTGCTGCCGTCGGGCCACCAGATGTTTTGATTGTCGGCAGTTCCCGCGCATTGCAGGGCGTAGATCCCAAACAACTAAAACAATCTTTGGCCCAAAGGGGCCGTCCGGGCTTAAAAGTATTTAACTTTTCAGTCAACGGCGCAACTGCACAAGTAATTGACTTTCAACTGCGGCGACTTTTGAAGCCGGATCATTTGCCTCAAATGATTGTCTGGGCGGATGGTGTGCGCGCATTTAACAGCGGCCGGGACGATCGCACTTTTAATTCGATCGTCGATTCTGAAGGCAGCCAACTTATAGCCGCAGGCGTTCGCCCCGAACTGCCGTCGGATGAACCAAATGTGATTCCCCAGTGTTACAGATTCCCGCAGCCCTGCGCTAAAAATACTTTCCGCAAAGCATTGGCATCTGTCGATCAACCTTTCACGGGCGTGCAAAATGCCCAACCCCTACTCCCCACAATCCAATCCCTCTCTAGTGGAACGGGCATCTTGCCCGTTGCTGACACCCAACCCCAACTCCCCACAATCCAATCCCTCTCTAGTGGAACGGGCATCTTGCCCGTTGCTAACACCCAACCCCAACTCCCCACAATCAAATTCCTGTCAAGTGGAACGGGCATCTTGCCCGTTGCTGAGAATGCTGCAAGATATGACTTAAAACCGATCGCAGCAGATGCAGCAACCCAAAAAGCACAATTGATTCCAGTCTCGCGACGCACAACAGTAGCCATCCGACAACTCAACCAATTGGCAGATTCGATCGACTCCAACGGATTCATGGCTATGTCGGGCAAGTACAATCCCAACACTTATTATCGAGAACGCGCTTACGTTTCAGGCCAGTACGATCGCGACTACGAAAACTTCAACCTCGGAGGCAAACAAGCAACTGCCTTTAATTCAGTTGTAGCATTTACCAAAGCTCGCAAAATTCCCCTGATTTTCGTCAATTTGCCCCTCACCGACGACTACTTAGACGGAACTCGCCTGCGGGCAGAACAGCAGTTCCGGCAGCGAATGCAGCAACTCTCGCGGCAAAAAGGCTTCGCTTTCCGCGACTTGTCGCAGCGGTGGCCGGGCCGCAACGACTATTTTTTGGACCCCAGCCACCTCAACCGCTTTGGGGCGAGCGCAGTTTCTAGCCTACTCGCGGCCGATTCCAGCATTATCTGGCCACGGCCCAAATCCAGCCGCAGCGACGGGTGAAGGAAGTTCGGCAACGGATTCTGTAACGGATGTAACGGATGTAACGGATGTAACGGATGTAACGGATGTCAGTCCGAGGGAAGTCGGAAGATGTCGAAATGCAGTCATAATAATATTTCTTATTCCCGGCTTTCTTTTTACCAGGCAAATCCTGGTAACGCAGATCCACAGGCTCGGCCTCGCAATGCTCAAAAATAGTTTAAGATTTAACCTGATGTCCAAAACCAATTTGTGCGATCGAACATTTTAAGATATTTCACTCAGCCTAAAATCTAACAATCACAAATCCAAAATCGATAGATTGTGAGCTCACTCTAAAATCTAACAATCCAAAATCCAAAATCTAAAATCTAAAATCGATAGGTTGTGCAACTAAAACAAGTAATTATCGCCCACAAAGCCAGAGATACCCTCAGCCAGCGGTGGGCAGAACAGTGTGCCCGCCAATTAGAAAGTCGCGGGTGTCAGGTTTTAATGGGGCCGAGTGGCCCCAAAGATAACCCGTATCCGGTGTTTTTAGCTTCTAGTAACAGCCCAATAGATTTAGCGGTGGTGCTCGGCGGCGACGGTACTGCCCTAGCTGCGGCGCGGAATTTGGCGGCTGACGGCATCCCGATTTTGGCAGCGAATGTGGGGGGACATCTGGGTTTTTTAACCGAGTCTTTTGATGATTTCCAAAATACTGAGGAGATTTGGGACAGACTTTCGGAAGACAGGTATGCTGTGCAGACGCGAATGATGTTGCAGGCAACAGTTTTTGAGGGAAACAGAAGCAATCTCGAACCCCAAAGCGATCGATTTTTGGCACTCAATGAAATGTGTGTCAAACCTGCTTCAGCCGATCGAATGCCGAGCTGTATTCTAGAAATGGAAGTTGACGGCGAAGTAGTCGATCAATATCAAGGCGACGGTTTAATCGTGGCAACTCCCACCGGTTCGACTTGCTACACCGCATCTGCCAACGGGCCGATTATGCACTCTGGAATGGAGGCGATCGCAGTTACTCCAATTTGCCCTTTGAGTTTATCCAGTCGGGCGATCGTACTCCCGCCCGGTTCAGTCGTCAGCATTTGGCCTTTAGCAGATTACGAACTCAGTACCAAACTCTGGACAGACGGCATTTTGGGTACTGCAATTTGGCCAGGACAGCGCGTAGACGTGCGGAGGGCAGACTGCGAAGCCAAGTTTATCATTTTGCGGGAAAACTATTCTTATTTCAACACTTTGAGGGAAAAACTTCACTGGGCAGGAGCCAGAATTCGGTACAGCAACAATCACCGCAATTAATCCGAATCATTCAATAGACATCTCCCGAAAAGCCAGTCTTGAACAGGCAGGATGCCTGTTCCACAATAATAATTATTGGAGAGGTCTAATATCAACCCGCATTAACCTGTAGGGGCGAGTAAGCGTGAAAAAACCTGTTAAATCCCCAACAATCTAGATACAAAAACCGCCATCAGCCAACCCATAATCTCTGTACTTTGTTAAGATCGCTCAATATCTTGACAAACAGCCTGATCTATGCAGATTTCCAAAAAATCAACCCGACCTTTCAACCCTCAAGATACCTATCCCTGTCCCGTGTGCCGCACCGGTCAAATTTCCACCCTAGCACTGATGGACGCCCTAGCTTGCAACTTCTGCCAGCACATTTATACCGCCAGCGTTGAAAGACAATCGCTCCAAATGGCCGATCGCCAACCGCCCGTAACTTGGCACTGGAACGGCAAACAGTGGATAGGAGCCCACCTCGAAGGCGTAGAATTCGGATGGCCCTACTTGGCAGCGGCTTTGGGTCTAATTTTCCTTCCCACTACCTTGCTGGGACTTTCAGCTTACTATTTTCCCCCGGTTCCCGGCAGCCGGTTGTCGTGGCTGCCCGCAGCTTGGACAGGCTTAGCTTTTTTGTCCCATTTAGGCATTGTGCTGTGGTTGATAGGTGAATTTTATCAATTCCCGGTGGTCACTTACTTCAGAGCTTGGGGGCGCAGGATAAGCCGGCGCTAGCTTAAATGCTCTCTAACAGCCGATCGTCCGAGGCCGGCCCACCGACATCGATCCAGGTAAAATTAGAGGCGATCGCAAAATTCAATTCCCAATCAGCACTGAAGCAGCTATAATCGTTAGCTATTCTAAATAGTCAAAAGCAAACGCATTGCGATTTGTGAGGAGAGCGATGAACATACTTGGAATCTCGGCGTACTATCACGACAGCGCCGCAGCCTTAATTCGCGACGGAGAAATTATAGCAGCAGCGCAGGAAGAAAGATTTTCCCGCAAAAAGCATGACGCCAGATTCCCTAAGAATGCGATCGCTTATTGCTTGAAAGAAGCGAAAATAGATTTGCGGGAACTCGATCAAATAGTCTTTTACGACAAACCTTTAGTCAAATTCGAGCGCCTTCTCGAAACCTATTTAGCCTACGCACCCCAAGGTTTTCGCTCTTTCCTAGCAGCCATGCCGATATGGCTCAAAGAAAAGCTTTACCTCAAAACCATGCTCAAAAGAGATCTGGCAGCAATAGCAAACTGCAAAACAAATAAACTGCCATCTCTGCTATTTACCGAACACCACCAATCCCACGCAGCATCGGCATTTTTCCCCAGCCCGTTTCAAAAAGCAGCCGTTTTGTGCCTCGACGGCGTGGGCGAGTGGGCCACAACCTCGGTTTGGTTGGGAGACGGGAACCAACTGACACCTCAGTGGGAAATCGATTTTCCCCACTCCTTGGGTTTGCTTTATTCAGCTTTCACCTATTACACCGGCTTCAAAGTCAACTCTGGCGAATACAAACTCATGGGTTTAGCTCCTTACGGCGAACCCAAGTATGTAGACAAGATTCTCAACTATTTAATCGACCTCAAAGATGACGGAACTTTCCGTTTGAACATGGATTATTTCAACTATACTGTTGGCTTAACCATGACAAACAAGAAGTTTGACGAACTGTTTGAAGGGCCACCGCGTCAAGCTGAAGGAAAATTGACTCAGCGGGAAATGGACATTGCCGCTTCCATTCAAGTTGTTACCGAAGAAGTTGTTTTGCGACTTTGCAGAACAGTTAAAAAAGAATTGGATGTCGATTATCTTTGTCTTGCCGGCGGCGTTGCTCTCAACTGTGTTGCTAACGGCAGACTCTTGCGGGAAGGTATTTTCAAAGATATTTGGATTCAGCCGGCGGCGGGAGATGCTGGCGGTGCTTTGGGCGCGGCTTTGGCGATTTGGTATCAGTATTGCGAACAAACTCGCACTGTGAGCGCGAACTCGACAGCAAATAGTAGAGAATCCCTCAAAACTGAACTTATCACTACAAACTCAGCGGTTGAGGAGAGGACTGAAGTTCTCACTGCAAACCCAGCGGTGGCAACTGTGGCGAAGTCGGTTGCTCATTTAACTTGTCACGATCAAATGCGGGGCTCATATTTGGGGCCGAGGTTTACTGACGCAGAAATTCTCGAATATTTGGATGCTGTCAAAGCCAGCTATCACCGATTAGATGATGCCGAATTAATGCCGCAGTTGGCGGAAATTTTGGAACAGGGAAATGTGGTGGGATGGTTCCAAGGGCGGATGGAATTTGGGCCGCGGGCTCTGGGCGGTCGATCGATCATTGGCGATCCCCGCAGTGCTAAAATGCAGTCCGTGATGAACCTGAAAATTAAATATCGGGAATCTTTTCGACCTTTTGCGCCGTCAATCTTAGCCGAGCGAGTTGCGGATTATTTCGAGATTGACCATTCTAGCCCTTATATGCTATTAGTAGCACCTGTCAAAGCCAGTCTCCGCATTCCCATGACTGCGGAACAAGAGCAGTTGTTTGGCATTGAAAAGCTCAACATTCCGCGTTCCGAGATTCCGGCTGTCACCCACGTCGATTACTCGGCTCGCATCCAAACTGTTCACAAAGAAACCAATCCTCGCTACTATGACTTAATCAGCCATTTTGAAAAGCGATCGGGCTGTTCTATTGTGGTAAATACTTCTTTCAACGTCCGAGGCGAACCCATTGTTTGCACTCCAGAGGATGCTTACCGCTGTTTCATGCGAACCGAAATGGACTATCTGGTTTTGGAAAATTTCTTGCTTCCCAAGTCCGAACAAATTCCTTGGAAACAAGATGATGCTTGGAAAAATGAATTTGAATTGGATTAATTATTAGTCAGTTGGCAGTGGGCAGTTGGCATTTGTGAGTTGTTAGTTGGCAATTGTCATTCTTCCTTCTTCCCTCTTCCCTCTTCCCTCTTCCCTCTTCCTTCTTCCTTCTTCCCTCTTCCTTCTTCCTTCTTCCCTCTTCCTTCTTCCTTCTTCCTTCTTCCCCATGAGCGACGAAATTAAAAAACTCGACAAAAAAGGCTTGCGCGATTTCGGGCTGCTAATTGGCGGTTTGATTGCAGTGCTGTTCGGTTTAGCAGTACCTTTACTGCGGCGGCATTCTCTACCTTGGTGGCCTTGGGCAATCTGCGGAGTGATGGTGCTGCTAGCATTGGTTGCGCCGAAATCGCTGAATCCCGTTTATCACGCGTGGATGCGCTTTGGAATTATTCTTAACAAAATCGAAACGCCGATCGTCCTAGGGATAGTTTTTTACCTGATAGTTTGGCCGATGGGAGTGATCAAAAACATTTTCGGCGAAGATGCCATGCGGCGAAAACTCAATCCTAAAATGGATACTTACCGCGTCCCAAGTAAAGCAAGAACAAAAGTTAGTATGGAGCGTCCTTTCTAAGTGTTTGAAGCAACTTTAGATTTTCTCAAAGATTTGTGGGCGTTTATGAAAGAACGCCAAAAGTATTGGCTGTTGCCGCTCATTGTGACTTTAGTCTTTTTGGGAGCTTTGATTGTATTGAGTCAGGGTTCTGTGATTGCTCCATTTATTTACACGCTGTTTTGAAATAATGAGCAAGTTGAAAAATTTGGGTGTCAATTTGGGTTTGACACTCGGCGGTTTATTGATGGGGGTGGTAATTGGTGAAATTGGATTGCGAGTAGCGAGGATTGAAGGCTATCCCAAAATAGGAAATTTCGCAGAGTCGGCGCCAACTCGTTTTCACACTTCCGATCCGAATTTGGGCTGGAAGCTGAAACCTGGTGCGTCGGGGGAGTGGAATGAGGAAGGTGCGAGTTTTGTGCAGGTGAATAGCGAGGGTTTGCGCGATCGTGAACATACAAAAGCAAAACCTCCAAATACTTTGCGCGTTGCGGTTTTGGGCGATTCTTTCACCGAAGCAATTCAGGTACCTATCGAACAAACTTTCTGGTCAAAATTGGAACGAAAGTTAGGCAACTGCGAAGCTGTTAAGGGACGGAAAAATGTTGAGGTCATGAATTTCGGGGTGCAGGGCTACGGTACTGCTCAAGCATTGATAATGCTGAGAAAAAAAGTGTGGGATTACAATCCTGATATTGTAATTCTTGCTTTTTTTATTGGCAATGATGTGATTAACAATTCGCCGCAATTGGAATATGACCTTTACCGACCATTTTTTGCTTATGATGCTAGCGGCAAGTTAGTGCCGGATATGTCTTTTCGCAATCGGGCGCCGATCGATCGCAACGAAAGAGCAGTTTCCTTCGTAGACCGAATGCCCAGTTTGATCGTCAACAATTCGCGCATTTTGCAGGTTATTAAAAAAGTAGAGTTAGAAAGGAAAAAGCGCGAGTTATCTGAGGATTTTACCACTTTAAGTACCCAAAACCTCAAGGAACCTCAGAATCCAGATTGGCAAGAGGCTTGGAGGGTGACAGAGGGTTTGATTGTGACGATGCGGAATGAAGTCGTGCAGAAAAAGGCTGATTTCTTGGTTGTGACGATCGGCGATCCGATGCAAGTTAGACCGGAGGCCCCGGTGCGAAAAGATTTTATGACAAAGAACAACATTCAGGATTTGTTTTATCCCGATAGGCGGCTGGAAAAATTGGGCGCGCGCGAGGGTTTTCGGGTACTGAATTTATCCGAACAGATCCAAGGTTACACGGAAAAATATCAAGTCTGCGCCCACGGTTTTGAGAATTCTGTACCCTGTGGGGGTCACTGGAATGAACTCGGACACCGGCTGGCCAGTATCCTGATTAACCGAAATTTGTGCCAACAATTGAAGCAGTCTCAACTCCCCAAAAAACAACCGTAATCAGTCAAATTTCATGAAAGATGCAACTGCGCTCGAAAAAGGCAAAAATATATTAATTATAATCGCGGTTAATTTGGCGATCGCCTTTATTTGTCTGGAAGCTTTATCGCTAGCTTTTTATTTGGTCAACCAAAAGCAGTTGTTTTATACCCGAACTAAAGCCAAAGAAAAAGTAGTAGAAGATATTGAAAGGATCGGCATTAGACTTGATGAATCTATCGTAGAAAGACTGCACCCACTTTTTGGCTACGTGCTAAAGCAAGGTGCTTTCACCAATGAGAAATTAAAGTTAAAAGTCAACAAACACGGCTTTTTTTCACTCTACGAATATCCCTTTGTTAAAACCAATAAAAATCAAGTTATCATCGGAGTGTTTGGGGGTTCAGTTGCGAATAATTTTGCCGTTTCTGAATACGTCAATCGCAGATTGTCTAACAAATTGAAGACTTATCCCGAATTTGCAAACAAGGAAATTATTGTTTTAAATTTTGGCAATGGCGGATACAAACAGCCCCAACAATTATTAATTTTAAATTACTTTCTGGCTTTGGGTCAAGAATTAGATTTAGTCATCAATATTGACGGTTTTAACGAAGTAGCACTGTCAAATTTAAACAACAAAGCCCAAGTTGAAATAGGAATGCCCAGCGTTCAGCACATACAGCCCCTGACTGGTTTAGCGAGCAATAACTTGTCCCCAGAAGTGATGAGTTCGATCGTACAAATTAACGAAAACAAAAAACAATTGAAAGCAGGTATTGACAAATTGCAAACTTGTCAACTTGCTTTGTGTCACGCTGTCACCTCGCTACAGGTGAAACAATTAGTCAACAATTACCAGCAAGCAGTTGTCAAGTACGATTCGCAAGTCAAACCATCCAACCCAGACACGGCAAATAGCAGTATAGTGTACATTCCCAAAGCTGACTCTGTTTTGCAGGATGCCGCTGCTTTTGACAAAATGGCATCGATGTGGTATCAATCGTCGATCGGGATGAATCAAATTTTATCAAGTAGAAAGATTAAGTATTTTCACTTTGTCCAGCCCAACCAGTATTATCCCACTAAGCGAGCGTTTACCGCCAAGGAAAACGAAATCGCGATCGACCAGAAGAGTCCTTACATTGAAGGGGTGAAAAAAGGTTATCCCGTATTGTTGTCCAAAGTCGATGATTTGCAAAAAGCTGGGGTTAATATTTTTAGTGCAGTGAATATTTTAGACAATACCAAAGAAACGGTTTACAAAGATGCCTGCTGCCACTATAATTCAGTGGGAGAGGAAGTATTGGCAAATTTTGTTTCCAGTTCTATTATTAAAGTAGTCAGGGAGTCGAAATAGAGGTTTATGAAAGATTTAAAATTCCTCAAAAACGGACAAGAAGTTCTCAAGATAACTTTGATTAACTTAGCGCTTTTACTGGTTTTCCTGGAACTCGGTTCCTTGGGATGGTATTTTGTCAAGCACAAGCAATTTTTCTATACTAGAGAAAAGGTGCAAGATAAGTCAGATTTAGGAATTAATTTAGAAGGAGTGCGGCTGAATCAGTCTATTGTTGAAAGGTTTCATCCTTTTTTCGGCTTTATTCAACAACCAGGTCCCGATTTTCGCCCTGGTTTTAAAATTAACAATTACGGATTTATCTCTCCTTACGATTACCCTCTCAAAAAAACTAAAAATAATCAGTTTTTTATCGGAGTTTTTGGCGGTTCTGTGGCTTCCGATTATGCCATATTTCAAGTTCAGAATCAAATTTTACCTAAATACCTCAAACAGTTGCCCGGTTTAAAAGATAAAGAATTTGTAATTTTGTCTTTTGCAACGGGAGGCTACAAACAGCCGCAGCAATTATTAATTTTAAACTACTTTTTGGCTTTAGGTCAAGAATTAGATATGGTCGTCAATATAGATGGTTTTAATGAAGTAGCACTTTCTAATTTAAACAATAAAAATAAAGTCGATTTTGCTATGCCAAGTATTCAGCATATTTGGCCGCTGTCTAACTTCGCGAATAATAGCCTTTCTACTAAGGCTATGGAAGCCACTCTCAGAATTCAAGAAAATAAAACTAGGATTAATCAGGGTTTGTCAAGTTTGCAAAACTGCTCTTTAGCTGCGTGCGATGCTTTGACTTCTGTTTACGTTCAAAATCTAGTTAATAACTATAAAACAGATGTAATTAAGTTTGAAGAAGAACGGACTAAACAACAAAAAGATGACAGGGGGAGCGTTATTTATATCAATACTAATAAGTCGGTTTTACCGGATTCAGTAGCTTTTGAAAAAATGGCAGGGAATTGGGCAAAAAGTTCAATTTTTATGCACAAAGTGCTGTCAGCTAGCAATGTGCCTTATTTTCATGTTCTTCAGCCTAATCAATATTATCAGACGAAAAGGGTGTTTGGTGAAGCAGAAAAGAAGATTGCTTTTAACAAGGAGACTCCTTATGCTAAATCTGTAGAAATTGGATATCCGGCTCTTTTCAAGAAGTTTCCTAATTTGGAAAAAAATAATATCAATCTAGTGAATGCTGTCAAGGTTTTTGACAAGACTAAAGATGCTGTTTATGTAGATAGCTGCTGTCATTACAATCAAGCTGGGGCAGTAATTTTTAGTGATTATGTGGGCCGTTCTATTCTGGAAGCTTTGCGGAAAGATGAAAGAAAACAGAAGAAGCGCGTTCGACTAACCCTCAACGACTTAAACAAACAATCTCAAAAACCTGCCCCCGCCCCACGGTAAATTTGAATTTACATTTCGATTTACCGTGGAGTGGGGGCGGGTTTATTTATATTTTGCATTTTTGCCGAGATTATTGCTCAAACCCGCCCCAGAAGAAGGAAATGTACCTTTTATCAGGGATGATGAGAACAATTGACGCTGGCCAATGGTTTTTAGGTTTTTGGTTCGGTTCTAGCTCGATCGCCCGCTGAGTCGATCGGCATTACCAAGACTTTATCAACTCGGTTCCCGTCCATATCGACTACTTCCACGCGCAAACCGTTCCACTCAAAATGCTCGGCTGCTGTGGGAATTTTGCCCAAATTTGTAATCACAAAACCGCCCATTGTGTGGTAACTTCCTTTGTGTTCTGCTGACAATTCTTCGATGCCAAATATCTCAAAAAAATCTTCGACTGCTAGCATTCCATCTAACAGCCAAGAACCGTCTTCGCGCTGCACGGCTTCCGGCTCGTCAGCATCTTCAATCGAGGGAAAGTCGCCAACGAGTTCGACTAAAATGTCGTTGACTGTAACCAATCCTTGAATGACGCCGTATTCGTCTACTACCAAGGCAATTTGATTGCTAGATTGTTTGAAAAGTTCTAATACTTTTAAACCCCGCGTGCTTTCCGGTACAAATAACGGTCGTCGTAAAGAAGCGCTTAAATCTAGGGGTTGACCAGTTAAAGTCCGAGACAGCATATCAGTAACGTGTACTAAACCTACAACGTTGTCGAGCCCTCCCTGACACACGGGAAACCGAGAATGACCGCTGCCGAGCATTTTTTGGCGGTTTTCTTCTACTGAGTCGTCGAGGTCAAGCCAGGTAAGATCGGGACGCGGGGTCATTAAGGCGCTGACTCGCCGATCGCCCAAACGAAAGACTCTTTCTACCATGTCTTGTTCGGCTTCTTCAAAGGTTCCGGCTTCGGTTCCTTGCTCGATTAAAACTTTAATTTCCTCTTCTGTAACTTGCGGTTCTGTCGAGGGCGATATCCTCATCAGCCGCATCACTAAGTCAGTGGAATGACTTAACAAATAAACCGCAGGAGCGCCAATTTTTGAGAGCATTCGCATGGGAATTGCTACGCTTGAGGCGATCGGCTCCGGGTTGTTGAGCGCTAGCCGCTTCGGCACGAGTTCGCCGATAATTAAAGTCAGATAAGTGATGGTTAAAACTGCTACTACTGAGGCGATCGTCTTAGAGTAGGGCGCGAGGGCAGGAATCAGCCGCAACAAAGGCTCTACCCTTCTAGAAATCGTCGTTTCTCCGAAAGCGCCCGACAGAATGGCCAGCATCGTAATCCCGATTTGAACTGTCGGCAAGAACTGATTGGGGGCATTAGCCAGATCCAAGGCTACGCGGGCATTGGCTGAACCTTGGTTGGCCATCTGTTGCAGTCTCACCTTCCGTACAGAGATGATGGCCATCTCTGACATCACAAACAAGCCATTGAGGAAAATTAGCAGGAGAACAATCAGAATATCGGTACTTGGGGACATTTCTAAAATTTTCGGTAGTAACGGCGAAGCGCTCTGCCCGGTTAGTCGATTTTAGATTTTAGATTTTAGATTTTAGATTGACGACGCCGCCAGTATCTGGGGGATTTCCCTAATGTCTAAAATTCTTCGATCTTCACAACTTGAGTACGTGGCAGGGTATCCGTCTTTGGGTGCAGTCACAGGAGAGGTCTGGAAGCTGCGAATCTCGATCGCAAAATCGAAATTTTTTCTAAACCTGTCACTAGATTAACGTCCCGCGCTCGATCGCGATCGCAGGATCGACATATTAAAGCAGAAATCTATCTCCAGTTAAGTTCCAAGGCGTCAACAGCCGATCGGCACAATCATCAGAAAAGTTTGGTGGGAAACCCCGTGCTTCTAGCACGGCTTTACAGGGAATATGTTACAATGTCAGGCATGACTCAGCGAGCCTACAAGTACCGATTTTACCCAACCACCGAACAAGAGTCACTCTTGAGGCGGACAGTGGGCTGCGTGCGGTTAGTTTACAACAAGGCTTTAGCTGCTCGCACCGATGCTTGGTATCAAACAAGCGAGCGCGTTGGATACGAACAGACTTCTTCTATGCTAACAAGTTGGAAAAAAGAGCAAGAGCTTGATTTTCTCAACGAGGTTAGTTGTGTACCCCTTCAACAGGGACTCAGACACCTACAAAAGGCATTTACTAACTTTTGGGCCGGTCGTGCCAAGTATCCCAACTTCAAGAAAAAGTGCAATGGTGGTACTGCTGAATTTACTAAATCTGCCTTTCGTTGGAAAGATGGCCAAGTATTTTTGGCTAAATGTACTGAAGCATTGCCCATTAGTTGGAGCAGACAGATTCCTGATGGTTGCAGTCCATCCACTATCACCGTTAAGCTCGATGCTAGAGGGCGATGGTATGTCTCCCTGTTGGTGGATGACCCCACCGTTAAACCCCTGCCCGAAGTCGATAAATCTATCGGCTTGGATCTGGGTGTTACCAGCCTGATTGCTACTAGCGATGGAACTAAAATTGCTAACCTCAAACACTTTAAGCGGTTGCACAATAAATTGAGACGGGTACAAAAAGCTCTGTCTCGGAAACAGAAAAGGAGCAATAACAGACACAAAGCACGGCTGAAAGTAGCCAAAGTACACGGGCAGATCGCCGACGCCCGTAAAGATTTTTTGCATAAGCTGACAACTCAACTGGTACGTGAAAACCAAACGATCGTAGTTGAGGATTTGGCTATCAAAAATATGGTCAAGAACCACAAGTTGGCTAATGCTATTAGTGATGCCGCTTGGGGTGAATTAGTCCGACAACTGACTTACAAAGCAGCGTGGTACGGTCGAGAGCTGGTAAAAATTGACCGATGGTTTCCTAGCTCTAAAAGCTGTGCCAACTGCGGGCATATAGTAGATAAAATGCTGTTGAATGTGCGGGAGTGGGAATGTCCGGAATGCGGGACTAAACACGACCGAGATATCAACGCGGCAAATAACATTTTGGCGGCAGGACTTGCCGTATCAGTCTGTGGAGCGAACGTAAGACTTGACAACCATAGGGTTGAAGGGCAGTTGCGAAATCCCCGTTTCGGGAAAGAAGCAGAAACCTAAGTCGTGAGTCTTGGGAATCGTCGCCGTTCTACGGCGGGGAGGATGTCAAGGATGTTTGTCGTACAATCTCCTTAACAGGCCAAGGGAAAGAGCCTTCGCCGATCAGGGATTAAAATTAAAAGCGCATGACTTTCTCTTCAATAATTCGTACCCTGGGGCGATCGCCCCTAGCCACAGAACTCCTCAACAAGCTCAAGCGCCATCGCTGCTTGCAACTCAACGGCATCGCCCGGTTGCCCAAAGGTTTAGTAGCTTCCGCCCTCGCACAGCAAGAAGGGCGGAGTTTACTGGTAGTGACGGCCACTCTAGAAGAAGCCGGCCGCTGGGTGGCAGGGCTGGAGGCTATGGGCTGGCAGACTGTGCATTTTTACCCAACTTCGGAGGCTTCACCCTACGAGCTATCTTACTCCGACGAGAACGAAATGACTTGGGGACAAATGCAGGTGCTGGCGGATTTGGTCGAGAAACGAGAAACAAACGCTAATTCTAAGCCGATCGCAATTGTAGCTACCGAAAGAGCTCTCCAGTCTCACTTGCCACCACCTGCTGCTTTTGAACCCTACTGTCTGACGCTGAAGCGAGGTGCGGTTCAAGACTCGAAGATACTTGACCGCCAACTCGTGTCGATGGGGTACGATCGAGTGACTCTGGTGGAAATGGAGGGCCAGTGGAGTCGCCGGGGCGATATTGTCGATGTATTTCCGGTAGCGGCGGAGTTGCCAGTGCGGCTGGAATGGTTCGGAGATGATTTGGAGCAAATTCGGGAGTTTGACCCGTCTTCGCAGCGATCGCTCGATAAGGTCGATCGGTTGGTGTTAACTCCTACTAATTTTAACACAATTATTAAAGCAGTTTTATCTGAAAAAAAGGTTGACGAAATCAACCACATAGGATCTGTTGACACAGAAAATGAACCCGAAAATGAAGCGGAAAAATATGTCCGCAGGTTGTTGGGTTTAGCGTTCGAGCAACCTGCATCTTTGTTAGATTATTTGCCAGAAAATACTTTAGTTGTTATTGACGAACCCCAAGGGTGCGAAGGTCACAGCGACCGCTGGTATGAAAATGCACATGAACAGTGGAATAATTGCAATCGGGAATCTGTTGTTGCGGATGCGGGAACAGAAAAGTTGCCAATTTCTCATTTGAAAGTTCCGAAAATTCACCGCACTTTTGCTGAATCTATGGCAGATGTCGCAGCTTTCGAGAGGCTAGAACTTTCTGAATTGGCAGAAGATTCTACAGCTAAAAAATTTCAAAGCTCTGCGGAGGGCGACCAGCTACCGTCTGCGATTAATTTGGCTTCTCGGCCTGTGCCGGTGATGCCTCACCAATTTGCGAAGCTGTCTCAAATGCTCAGGGAAGAGCGCGATCGGGGTTTTACCATTTTTCTAGTTTCTGCTCAACCGAGTCGTTCTGTTTCTTTGCTCTCGGAACACGACTGTCCGGCTCAGTTTGTGGTGAATCCGCGCGATTATTTGGCGATCGACAAGTTGCAATTGCAGCACATTCCGGTTGCTTTGAAGTACAGCGGGCTGGCAGAATTGGAAGGTTTTATTCTGCCGACTTTTCGGATTGTGTTAATTACCGATCGGGAATTTTACGGTCAGCATTCTTTAGCTACTTTTAGCTATGTCCGCAAGCGCCGCCGCGCTGCTTCTAAGCAAGTAGACCCGAATAAATTAAGCCCAGGTGATTATGTGGTTCACCGCCAGCACGGAGTGGGCAAATTTCTCAAGTTAGAACGTTTGACTATCGATCGCGAAACTCGCGAATATTTGCTGATTCAATACGCTGACGGTACTCTGAGGGTGGCGGCAGATCAATTGGGTGCTTTGTCGCGGTTTCGGACTGTAGCCGATAAAGTACCGGATCTAAACAAGCTGACAGGTCAAACTTGGGAAAAAACTAAAACAAAGGTTCGCAAAGCTGTTAAAAAATTGGCAGTGGATTTGCTGAATCTTTATGCTAAAAGAGCTAAACAAACAGGTTACGCTTTTCCTCCTGATATGCCTTGGCAACAAGAATTAGAGGATTCTTTTCCTTACCAGCCAACCCCCGATCAGTTAAAGGCAACTCAGGATGTGAAACGCGACATGGAGGGCGATCGACCGATGGATCGCTTGGTCTGTGGCGATGTTGGTTTTGGTAAGACAGAAGTTGCTCTGAGAGCGATTTTTAAGGCGGTTACGGCGGGTAAGCAGGTGGCTTTGCTCGCGCCGACGACGATTTTGACCCAACAGCACTATCACACGCTCTCGGAGCGTTTTTCCCCTTATCCGATCGAAGTTGGTTTGCTCAATCGCTTTCGCACTGAAACCGAGCGCCGGGAGATTCACAAGCGTTTGGCGACTGGGGAATTAGATGTGATTGTCGGTACTCAAGCTGTTTTGAGCAAAGCCATTAAATTTCGGGATTTGGGCTTGTTGGTGGTGGATGAAGAACAGCGGTTTGGAGTTAAGCAAAAGGAAGCGATTAAATCTCTCAAAACAGAGGTAGATGTTCTGACTTTGACAGCAACGCCGATTCCCCGGACTTTGTATATGTCGCTGTCGGGGATTCGCGAGATGAGTTTGATTTCGACTCCGCCTCCCAGCAGGCGCCCGATTCAGACGCATTTGGCTCCTTATAACCCGGAAGTGGTGCGATCGGCAATTCGTCAAGAATTGGATAGGGGCGGTCAGGTTTTTTACGTGGTGCCGCGGATTGAGGGGATTGATGAGTTGGCCGTTCAGTTGCAGGAGATGGTTCCGTCTGCCAGAATTGCGATCGCCCACGGTCAAATGGAGGCGTCGGAACTAGAATCAATCATGCTGACTTTCAGTGCGGCGGAGTTTGATATTTTGGTGTGTACGACGATTATTGAGTCGGGTTTGGATATTCCTCGTGTCAATACCATTTTAATTGAAGACGCGCAGAAGTTTGGTTTGGGTCAGCTTTACCAGTTGCGGGGACGGGTGGGACGCGCGGGGATTCAAGCTCATGCTTGGCTGTTTTACCCCAAGCAGAACCAACTGTCTGATGCTGCAAGGCAGAGGCTGCGGGCAATTCAAGAGTTCGCGCAGTTGGGTTCTGGCTATCAGTTGGCCGTCCGAGATATGGAAATTCGCGGTTCGGGTGATGTTTTGGGTACTGAACAGTCTGGCCAAATGGAGGCGATCGGTTTTGATTTGTATGCTGAAATGTTAGAGGAGGCTATTCGCGAAATTAAGGGTCAGGAAATTCCGAAAGTGGAGGACGCGCAAATTGACCTAACTTTGACGGCGTTTATTCCTGCCGATTACATCGCAGATTTGGATCAAAAGATGAGCGCTTACCGGTCTGTGGCTTCTGCTAATACTCCTGAAGAATTACAGCAGATTCAGGCTGATTGGTGCGATCGTTATGGGCCAATTCCTCTGCCAGCCCAGCAACTTATCCGTGTGGTCGAACTCAAACAAATCGCTAAAAAAATCGGTTTTTCTCGGATTAAGCCGGAGAATAAGCAGAACATAGTTTTGGAAACAGCTATGGAAGAGCCTGCTTGGAATTTGCTCAAGGCTAATTTGCCGGAACATTTGCGCTCTCGTTTTGTCTACAGCAAGGGGAAGGTTACTATTCGGGGTATGGCGGTTTTGACGGCCCAAAAGCAATTAGATAATTTGATTGATTGGCTGGGTAAAATGCAGGGCGCTTTGCCAGAAGCAAATGTTTGATTTTAATATATAATCCCCAAATCTAGCGCACCGCCGAAACCACAGAATAATTCCGATGGAACCAGAAAAAATATTACTGCTGTTTTCATGATGGTTTTAGCGACAGAAAGGATTAAAATCGTGAAAAAGTTAGTGAGTATTTTTTTGGCGATCGCGCTAATGCAAGGAGTCCCAATGGCGGTTCAATCTCAACAAATAATTGACCCGATCGATCGGGTTGTGAGTGCTGGATTGATGAATAAAGATGCCAGTGGCAATTTTAATGCTGATGGCCTTGTCAGTCGCGCCGATTTGGCGGTGATTTTAGTGAAAACTTTTGGTTTGGAACGCCGGAAAACCGCTCAGAAACCGGATAGGGAATTGCCGGACGTACCGAAGAGTTACTGGGCTTACAGTGCGATTCAAACTGCTTTGAAAACGGGAACGATGAGTGGATATCGCGACGGAATGTTTTTCCCAAATCAAAGGGTGACTCGCGCTGAAGCTTTGGCGATTTTTGCTCAGGCTTACGGGGTTTTTCAGTTTCCCGATCCCAGCATTTCCGAAATTTTAGCTAAGTATCCAGATGCAGGCGAAATTCCTAATTGGGCTAGAAAGTCTATAGCTACTGCACTTTATGAAGGGTTTGTTAATGTTGATATCGCAACTAATAAGATTAATCCTTTGAAACCGATGACTCGCGGGGATATCGCTTACGCTTTGAGCAAGTATTTGGAGCGGCAGGTAAGACCCAGTTCTTTGCCTGTCCCGGACGAGGAGCCTCCCGATCGCGGCGTGGGAAGGTGATAGTGTTGAATTGTGATATCAAATCCGGTAGCATCGGAATTATTCCTCTCTGTATTCTCTCCCTCTGCGTTCTCTGCGCCCTCTGCGGTTAAATCATTCCGATACAACCGGAAACGATATGAGTTAAAAAGTCGATCGCCCGCAATTCAAACACCATGCAAAATCCCGGAGATTTGGTGACTGTAAAAGCAGCCATCAAACCCCCAGGATTTAAAGTTTTCCTCTTAAACGAGGCTCAAATTATCCCCAGTGAGCTTTAACTCAATCAGCAGTAGCCAATTCGGTACTAGCACCGCCGCGCTTCCGAGTCAGGGTATTGAAAAGCATCTGACCGACAGCTTTAATCAAATTGCCTTCTAACTCCATAAACATCTTCATGTTCATGCCAAAAGCTGCATTAGCTTCGTCAACAATTCGCTCTGCTGTTGCTTCGTCAATCGGCAGTTCATTCATTGCCTGACGGTAGTTACCCTTGAATTCTTTTTCATCAGGAATATCCTGGAATTCATAGAAAGCAGTGCCTTCTCCCTCGGAAAGATTCATCCCGCGCTGGGCAATTCCCTTCAGGATTTGTCCGCCAGATAAATCGCCAAGGTAGCGAGTGTAAGAGTGAGCTACTAACAGTTCCGGTGCGGTCGCCGAAATCTCGTGAATGCGCTGCACATAAGCTTTAGCTGCGGCTGAGGGGGCTACTTGTTCGCGCCAATTCGCACCGTAGTAGTAAAATAAATCTTG
The DNA here is from genome assembly GCF_036702455.1 of Microcoleus sp. D2_18a_D3. Taxonomy (NCBI): domain Bacteria; kingdom Bacillati; phylum Cyanobacteriota; class Cyanophyceae; order Oscillatoriales; family Microcoleaceae; genus Microcoleus; species Microcoleus sp. D2_18a_D3. The sequence continues at coordinate 27,768 of NZ_JAUBTK010000022.1, read as the reverse complement.
CTCTAAGCTGTGTTTGCGATTCAACTCAGAAAAGTAAATTTTTGAAACAACCGGATGCTGCTTTTGGCGTTCCATTTCCTCTTCCATTGCCGAGTAGACAAAGTAGAGGTTTCCTACTAACTTCCGGTAAGAAGTTTTTTCTACAACGCCTTTTAAAAAACACTTGACAAAACCGACGTTTTCTGCCATTGTGTGGGACTTTTTCGTTCCCTCACGCAATTTGGTCGCTAAATTGATGCTCATGCTATACTGTCCAACCTTCTATTTTTGTGGTAGCTGATGGATGCGCCAAAAATCTAAAATTTACCTAAGCATTTACCTTAGATCGATTTGATGAGAGATTGTATTAATTTTTATAACAAAACCTAGACTCCGCAGAAGGCATCCGAAGGTAGAAGGCACAAGCAGTTTAGTCATTAGTCCTTAGTCATTGGCTGTTAGCGAATGACTACTGACTAATGACTAATGACTAATGACTAATGACTACTGACTACTGGCTAATTTAGATGTCCAAGTCGAGGAGGTTGAGTTTGGGGCCGTAGGTTTCGATGAATTCGCGACGGGGGGCGACACGATCGCCCATTAAGATCGTAAAGATGCGATCGGCCTCAGCAGCATCTTCAATCTCCACCCGTTTCAGCGTCCGAGTTTCTGGGTTCATCGTCGTATCCCACAACTGTGTCGGCATCATTTCACCCAAACCTTTGAACCGCTGAATGGTGTAGTTAGCATTCGCCGGGAATTCATTGCGGATGAGATTGTTCATTTCGCGATCGCTGTAACAGTAGTAATGATTGCGTCCCCGTTCCACTTTATAGAGAGGAGGACAAGCAATATAAATGTAACCTTGTTCTACAAGTGCCCGCTGATAGCGGTAGAAGAAAGTCAGCAACAGCGTGCGGATGTGAGCACCATCTACGTCAGCGTCAGTCATAATTACGATGTGGTGATACCGCAATTGACCCGGATCGAATTCTTCGCCTTTGATGCCCAAACCCAGGGCTGTAATTAACGATTGAATTTCGTTATTTTTGTAGATTTTGGCGTCGTCGGTTTTCTCAATGTTGAGAATTTTACCGCGCAAAGGCAGGATTGCTTGGAATTGGCGATCGCGCCCTTGTTTTGCACTGTTGTGCACGAAAATTCCCGCCCCTAATGCAAAGTTGTGACTGTTGGGCACTTCGATGTCGTAAACATCGTAGCGTTCCTCTACAGCTTCGATCTTGACAACGCGGTGGTTGTAATTCCGAACCGCTTGGCGAGCATATAGTGCATCACCATTAAAGTAGCGATCGCAAAAACTCTCATACTTCAACAAACACTTATCTTTTTTCGTGCGGCGGTAGATATTGTAATAATCAACATCAATCCAGCCCATTTTCATCTCAACAGCCTTCAAAGCTTCAAGAGTTTTGCGGTAATAAGTTTCGTTCAAAGCTTCTTTACGTTTCTGGCGAAACTCCGGCGTCCACTGTTCCTTAGTTTTTTCGCGCCGCCACTCCAACAAATTCTCATCTTGCCACTGTTCTTGAGCAAGTTGAGAATGAGTCTCCCGCGCTTTAGGATTGTTAGCAAAATGATTACTCACCCGTTCCGACTGAGCCAAACGGTTTTCTTCACTACTCCAATACTCTTGCTGCGCTTGGTTCAGTATTTCATTATTTTGCTCGCGATAAGCTTCATTAGTGTCGTAAAACTCCCGCCACTTGCTCGTCATGTAAGCTTTATACTCTTCATCTTCCCACTGAGCTTTCGCCTGTTCCGAAAGAATTTGTCGCGTTTCGGGCTGCCGCATCCGCTCTTTCATCATCGCCCGAAATTCATCGGTCATGTGAGCTTGACGGCTCTTTTCAATGACATCGGGCCTGTGCAAGGTTTTCTCAAGGTTCGCGCGGTGTAAAGCCAAGTGATCCTCAGCCGACATTCGCTGAATATTTGTCGGATTGTTGTTGAGTTTGTTAAAGTCAACGTGATGGCGGTGATTGCCGTCACATGCGAGATAAACGCCGTGTTTCAGGTTGTAGAAATCCGCTAAAAGATGGGTGTAAATCCACTTATCACTGTTGGGATTCCAAACCATTTCGTAACCGTTAAGTCCCTGACCCTGTTTGTTTTTTTCCGACAACTTGCAGTGGAACGGCATTAATGAATCTTCCGGTGTCAGCAGGGCTGCTGCTTTGTAAGTGCCATCCCGCAACATGAATGGATGGTCGGGAGTGCAAGTTATTGTCTCCCCATTGTCTAATGTCAGTTTGACAACTTCAGCATTTGCTTTAGTCATCCGAGCATTAGTTATTCGCTCAAACCCGATGTTTCCACTCTCGCGAATGGTGTAGCAAAAGTGTTCTTTGCCTTCTGCTTGTTCGTCAACTATCTGTTTGATAGTTTTTGTCGTACCGTCAGCTAATTTTATTTCTTGAAATGAAAAAAAACAGCCGCCCGCGGAATCGCCTTCGACCAGGTATATCTCAGACAGGGCGGGGTCTCTGGAGCTACAGTCCGCTAATTTTCCAGGCAAAGGAGACGATTCTAAGACTGATTTGCGGCGGACTAAATCGCGGGCACGACGGGCTGCTTCAGCAGCCTTAAATGCCTGAATTGCTTTTTCCAAAATAGCGTCAGCTACTTGGGGGCGAAACTCTAAATATTCTGTCAATACTTCGCCTACCAAGGAATCCACAATTCCCCGAACTTCTGTATTGCCTAGCTTGGTTTTAGTTTGGCCTTCAAATTCCGGATCAGGGACTTTGACAGAAATCACTGCTGTCAAACCTTCGCGAACGTTTTCGCCGGCTAGGTTGGGTTCGTTTTCTTTGATTTTGTTGCGCTTGCGGGCGATCGAATTCATCGTCCGCGTCAAAACAGCCTTCAAACCTTCTAAGTGCGTGCCACCGTCGATCGTCCGAATGTTGTTAGCAAAACCGAGAACATTGTCGCTAAAAGCATCAACGCACCACTGCAAAGCCACTTCTATCTGCACGTTATTGCGTTCGCCTTGCACGTAAATCACTTCTTCGTGCAGAGGCTGCTTTTCGCGGTTCATGTAGGCGATATATTCCTTGATTCCGCCCTCATAACAGTATGTTTCGATGCGAGGTTCGCTACTTTTAAGCAGTTCCAAACGGTGGTCGCTAAACGTAATTCTCACGCCCGCATTCAAGTAACCCAATTCTCGCAAGCGCCCCGCGAGTGTAGTGTAATCAAATTCAATGCCAGTGCTAAATATTTGAGTATCTGGCAAGAAAGAAACTGAAGTGCCGGTGCGAGTGCCTTTGTTGGGCTTGGCAGTAAGTTCAGTAACTGGATTGCCTCTTTCGTAGCGCTGTAAATGTTCTTTTTGGTCGCGCCAAACTGTCACTTCTACCCACTCGGACAGCGCGTTAACAACAGAAATACCTACACCGTGCAATCCTCCAGAAACCTTGTAACCACCACCGCCAAATTTACCGCCGGCGTGGAGTACAGTCATTACTGTTTCTATTCCCGATTTGCCAGTCTTGGCAACGATGCCGGTCGGAATACCCCGGCCGTCGTCTGTCACGGTAACGGAACCGTCGGCGTTGATGTCAATCTCGATGTGAGTGCAGTGGCCAGCCAGCGCCTCATCTATGGAATTGTCCACAACCTCGTAAACTAGATGGTGGAGTCCTCGCGGCCCGGTGGTACCGATGTACATCCCCGGTCGTTTACGGACTGCTTCGAGACCTTCGAGAACTTGAATCTGGTCGGCGCTGTAGCTGCTGGTCATACAAAAATAGCTCCAATAATGAGGCCTAAAGCCCCGAAAGCTTCTAAAATGGGAAAACTCCTAAAATTATAGCACAAAACCGTTAAAGGCGATGCTAGGGCTTTCTGAAGGGAAATTTATCGGGGGTAGGGAGGGGAATAGTTTTGAGATTGCTTGAGGACTGCCCAGCCCGATCGCGGTGAATCAGTGTAGGAGAAAGGGGAAAGCATGGAGAGGAGAGGATTTGAGAGTTTTTATAGGGAAATGTGCGACAGCTTATGCCTAGATTAATTACGATTTGCGGGGCGACGGCGACGGGGAAGTCGGGAGTGGCTTTGGCTTTGGCGGGGCGACTGCAATCCTCGATCCTGAGTGCGGACTCCCGTCAAGTGTACCGCGAATTTGACATCGGAACCGCAAAACCGACGGCGGTCGATCGCGCCTGTGTACCGCATCACTTTATTGACATCTGCGATCCGACGGAAACGCTGACAGTCGCAGATTACCAGCAACAAGCTCAAAATTTAATTGCTGCTGTCGATTTTCCTGTTTCTCCCCCCCTGTTGTTGGTGGGAGGGACGGGCTTATATATTAAATCGATCGTGCGCGGTTTAAAAATTCCGAGGGTAGGGCCGATGCCCGAATTGCGATCGCAACTTGCGGAACTCGGACAATCTCAATGTTACGCGATGTTGCAGCAAGTCGATCGCTCTGCCGCTGAGAAAATTCACGTCAATGACCCAGTAAGAACTTTGAGGGCACTGGAAGTATTTTATGTCACCGGTCGCCCTATCTCCGAACAGCAGGGCGAAAATCCTCCCAATTATCCTATTTTACAAATTGGGTTGGATTGCGCGATCGATGTTTTGGTCGATCGGATCGAACAGCGCACTGAACAAATGCTAGAGCGCGGTTGGATTGCTGAAGTAGAATATTTGTGTAAAAAATACGGCTGCGACTTGCCACTGTTGAACACGCTGGGCTATCAGGAAATGAAACAATATTTGGCTGGCGACATTAAGCTTGAAGAAGCCAAAGAATTAACAATTTTGCACACGCGGCAATTTGCGAAGAGACAGCGAACTTGGTTTCGAGCTTATTCTGAAATTGAATGGTTTGATGTTAGCACGCCAGATTTGCTAGAACGAGTGTGGCTGAGAGTGCAGGAGTTTATCAATTGATTTTATATCGAAATTAAAGATTTTTTTAACCGCAGATGAATGCTGATTAACGCTGATGGAATTTAAATTGATTGGCTCGTTTTTAAACTACACTCGGATTTTTGCGTTAACTTTGAATCGGTAAAATTTCTCTAATTATTTGCCGAAACAAACGCACCGCCGCCCGCTGTCCGACTGTCCTGCTTTGTTCGATGAAACCGGGAATTTCGGCAACGGGTAAAAATGGAAAAGCTAAACTACGTGAAGCGAAGCTATCCCGTAGGGAATCGCACATTTCATATTTTCCCTCTACCAGGTGATAAACTTGCAGAGATTCCCGCCGATACCTCCAAAGTTCGGGAACACCAAGAGCAGCATATATGGAATCTTTATTAACTGAAGAATTCGTGTAATCCGACTCTATTGCTAAATCCGGCGGCACATCCTCTGGGAGGTTGATATCTCTTTTACCTCGGACGCGGGCTTCATTTTGAATGTAGAAACAAGTATCAGGTTCGACAGCACGAGTTAAATCTTCCCGTTCGAGAGTCAGAGAACCAGCTTTCATCACTTCGATTTCTAGCTCGTCTGCTGTAGCTTCAATAAAGCTTTCTATCAGTCCTTTGGGAACTTCATGTTCTAGATGTGGCATCCTGATTTCTAATACTCCTCAATCGTAGGCAATTCTCCAAGCTCTATCGTCCCCAACATCTGCCAGCAATGCTTTAAAAGTTGACCAACTGACACCTTTTAAAATAACTCGGTTTTCTGGGGTAGTTTGCTGCTCGACAGGAGTTGATGTTGTTGTTACCATTTAACAAGTCCTTGGTAGCTTCATCTATTTTTATTGTAGTCAATCGACTGCAAAATCAAGGTAAAATTTACAAACAAAGTGCAGGTATAGGGTAGGGATAGGGCATTGCCGTGTCCTGTCTTTCATTTTGCTGAACCGAAAAAAAATCTTTTTTTTTATTAACCGCAGAGAACGCAGAGAAAGAGAAAAGAGATAAATTAATAATTTGAGAAGCAGAAAAGCCTGTTTCTCAAATTACATCTCGCGTAGTTAATTAACTGTACAAACTAGCTACATATTCGCCGTAACCGTTATATGGCAAAGTTGGGCGAGTTTCCCACGACCAACTGTTACCGGGGCCGACTATCCGTTCGCTAGCCTGGGACCATCTGGGGTGTGGCTTGTCGGGTTCGACATTTGCTTCAAAAGCGTATTCGTTGGGGCCAATTGTATTCCAAAAAGTGGCGGGCTGTTGTTCTACAAATTCAATTTTTACGATCGACTTTGCGCCCTTAAAACCGTATTTCCAAGGAATCACTTGCCGCAGCGGCGCACCATTTTGTTTTGGCAGCCTTCGGCCATACAAGCCTGTGGCAAAAAATGCTAAATCGTTGGCCATTTCTTCAATTCGCAGACCTTCGGTATAAGGCCAAGGATAAAATTGCGACATCAAACCGGGGCCGGGAGTAATTTTGGGGTCGTAAAATGAGGTGAAGCGAACGAATTTAGCCTTCGATTGCGGTTCGACATCAGCCATCAGTAATTTCATGGGAAATCCGACCCAAGGAACTACCATCGCCCACGCTTCTACACAGCGAAATCGGTAAACTCGTTCTTCGATAGGAAATTTTTTGTAGAGGTCGTCAATGTCATAAGTGCGGGGATTTTTTACTAAACCGCCTACTTCTACTTTCCAGTTTTCTGTTGGCAAAGCTTGAGCGGCTTGCCAAATAGATTTTGTGCCGCCGTATTCGTAAAAGTTGTTGTATTTTGTAGCTAAGGCTTCGTCCGTAATCGCTCGATCGACTTTTGCAAAGGCCCGATTCCGGCTCAATTCCGAATATGCTTCGGTTGAGCTTTGCTCCAGAGCAGTTTTTGAGCTAGCATTGCTTTGGCAGCCGGTCAGCGGTAGCAGCGAAGCAGTCACGCCGGCGCCAATTAAATTTCTCATGAAGCGGCGGCGGTTGAGAAAGGCTGTTTCTGGGGTAATTTGGGGTTCGAGAATTTCCCAAGACTTGGGTACGCGAATTAACGGCATAAGTAATAGTTAAAAGTTAGTAGTTAGTTTGGCGAAAGTTGCCAAATTTTTAATTTGTTAGTCGATGGGAAATTTGCAGTTTTAGATTGACTCCACAGAACAAAAAATCGCTGATATTTGGCCATGCCTCGCGCTTGCTTTGCTGCGATCGCAATGCAAGTATTCGCAGTGACAGTATAGCTTAATTCGGTAACAACTGAGATATTGCACCATTCTCAAGAACAGGCTTTCGGGCCTGTTCCACAAAGAATGATTTTCTTGTGGGGAGTAGGGGTTGGGCATCCTGCCCGCCCGTATGATCGACCTATTAAACCTCCCTCGCAGGAAACTCAGCAATAATTTACGTGCGATCGACCCAAGCAATTGTGGCGAAAATCTGGGAAACAATTATGATCAAGCAAAGATTCCAATTATTTCATTTGTCCACAGGAAGCGGCACGCACCGCCCCGCTTTCCTCCCCCACCAGCAAGAATGTCGGACGGGGGTCTCCAGCGGAAAGAGAAATGAGTTACTGCATCAATCCCCATTGCCAGAATCCCCAAAATCTCGATCGCGCGACAGTATGCAAAAGTTGCGAGTCGAACTTGCTGCTAAAAGGGCGCTACCGAGTCTTTCACACCCTCGGTCAAAGTCTCAGTTGCCGCACCTTCTTAGCAGTCGATGAAGACCAACCTTCGCAACCCCGTTGCGTCATTCAACAGTTCTGCGCGCCCGCGGCAGTCGCCGACGGTCGCACACAGCAAAACCGGACATTTCGCGCCTCGGCCTCAGTTCTCGACGAGTTGGGGAAACATCCGCAAATACCGAAACTGCTGGCATCTTTTGAACTCGAAGGCTGCCAGTATTTAGTGCAAGAATACATCGAAGGCCGTAATTTAGCCGATCGGCTTTCAGAAAAAGGTGTTGTTAAAGAAATTCAAATTTGGTATCTGCTGAGCGAATTGTTGCCAGTCCTGCAATTTGTTCACGAAAATCAACTGATTCACGGAGATATCAAACCGTCGAATATTATTCACCGCAAAACTCCCCAAGCATCCCCAGCTTTGGCAGGGAAAGAGGATCTACATCCCCTGTCCCAGGAAAGTTCCTCTGGGCTAGTTTTAGTCGATTTCGGGGCGGCAATTCCGGCTAATAGCGGGCCGCTCAAAACCGAAACGGTGACAGGTTCTGCGGAATACGCGGCCCCGGAACAAATTAAAGGCAAAGCGATTAAGAGCAGCGATATCTACAGTTTGGGCGTCACTTGCATTCACTTGTTAACGGGAATGTCGCCCTTTGATTTGTTTGACATCAAAGCCGAAAGTTGGGCTTGGAGACATTATTTGAAAGTACCAGTTTCGGCGCGACTCGGCCGCATTCTGGATAAAATGGTGCAGCGAGAACCATCAAAACGCTATCGATCGACCGAGGCCATTCTGACAGACATGAAATACGGCCCGGCACCGGTAGACGTGATTCTCAGCAAACCCAAGTGGACTTTGGCCATGTGGGGAGCAACTACGGTTGCCATGCTTTCCGTAGTGCTGGGTGTTCGCTTGCCATCTCCTGCACCGCAGGCTTTCACTTCTGGTGAGCCTGCTTCTAGCATTCCCGAAATTCGGTTCAATCCGCCCCCGATGCAGAATTTCAGGGGTGAGGCATCGCCGTCAGGGCCTGCTGTACGGACTCTGGCGGATCAACACAAAAACCCGGTTTGGGCGGTAGCAGTTGCTCCCCAGGGCCGCGTGATTGTCAGCGGGAATAACGACGGCACAATTCACCTGCTGCACAAGCGTCACGGCAAGCTGCTCAAGGTTTTAGCAGGACATTTGGGGCCGGTGTGGTCGGTGGCTGTCAGTCCCGACGGCAGGACGATCGCCAGCGGTGGCGTTGACGGTACGATTAAATTGTGGAGTTTCTATTCGGGCAAGTTAATTCGGACTTTGGACGGACACACAGACGGCGTGTTCTCGGTGGTTTTCAGTCCCGATAGCCAGGCCGTGGCCAGTGTGGGTAAGGACAAAACTTTGAAGTTGTGGCAAGTCGAAGGCGGGGCCGAGTTGGAAACTCTCAACGGGGTTTTTGACGAGGTGCAGTCGGTGGCTTTCAGTCCCGATCGAGAAACTTTGGCGATCGGCAGCAGCGACGGTAAAATCAACCTGTGGAACTGGCAGACTGGGGAATTTAAAGAAACTCTTTGGGGTCATTCCGAGGCGGTTTGGTCTCTGGCCATCAGCCCGGACGGTCAAACTCTCGCCAGCGGCAGTTGGGACAAGACGGTGAAGCTGTGGGATATCAGCCCCAATAATCACTCCGGGGAGCCCAACGGTTCTCTGCTACGGACTTTAATCGGCCATTCCGACAAGGTTAAGTCCTTGGCTTTCAGTCCCGACGGAGACAAGCTTGCCAGCGCCGATTTGAGCGGCACTATTAAGCTGTGGCGGATGAGTCCCGGCGAGCGGTGGCAGATGAGTCCCGCCGACACGGTGGGCACGCTGAAGGGTCATTCTACCTGGGTGGATTTGGCTTTTAATCCTCAAGACAAAACTCTGATCAGTGGCAGTTTTGACGACACGATTAAGGTGTGGCGACTGTCTCCTTAATTTTTTCGATCGCCCGTTCGATCAATTTTTGAACAGTTAGGGCGATCGAACATTCAGTTACTTGATATATCAACACTTCGGACAGTTTCAATGCCCACGCATCGGGTGTTAGAAACCCAGTTTCTATGAGTTTTGCTAACAGGAACGAGAAATATAGTCAGCAACTGGGTTTCAGATCGTCAAGAGTGCGTCTAGGACTTTGCTGGCTTTTATCTTGCTTTAATCGGGGTTCCCTGAAACCTCTATTCTACGGTTGGTAATCAAAAACTGTCCGAACTGTTGCAGGACTTACGCACAGCCTCAATAGATAGTGTTTTGTAGGGGCTCTCCCCACGCCCGGTTGCCCCCATACCTGGAATGATTGCGTAAGTCCTATGTTGGTACAAAAACAAATTTCAAATCTCAAATAATCAGAATATGCCTAGAAAACGCGGTTGCTAACTAACACTTGTGGTAAAGTAGTTTCGGCTGTTAAAATAAAATCTATGACCGCAAATTCCGAGTTAGCACAGCAGTATTTGTCAGCGGGCGATAGCCTTCAGAAATCAGGAAAGCTTGAGGAGGCGATCGCTCAATATCAAAAAATATTAGCCCTTCAAGCAGATAGCCCGATCGCACTCAACAAGATCGCTGAAGTTTACTATGCTCAACAAAAATTTGCCGATGCGATCGCCTCCTGTTACCAAGCACTTCGCCAGCAACCGAATTTCCCTGCCGCCTACAAAACTATAGGCAATATTCTGCAAGCCCAAGGCAAAATAGACGCGGCGATTCGTGCATACTCCAAGGCGATCGAATTCGACCCTAATTTTGTCGAAGCATATGTTAATTTGGGCAGTATGTTTTACAAACAAGGTCAGCTCGATGAGGCCATAACTTATTATCAAAAATCTATTGCTCTTCAACCAGATTTAGCCGTCGCTTATTGGAATTTAGGCAAAAGTTTGGAAGAGCAAGGGCGAATCAATGAAGGTTTATTTTATCAAAAAAAAGCTCTAAATTTACAGCCGGACTTAGAAGCGAGAAGCAATTCAGTAAAAAATAACACTTACTGAAGAGGAATGTTATAGTCGGAATAATTCAATCATTCACGATGCAAGCTGGATCGACATGGAAATTAACCCGAATCCGCTGGAATTGCTAACGGCTAAAGTACGAGAAACTGTTGCAGATATCCAAAACTTAGGCAACCAAATTGATGCAAAATTTGATGAAAGTGCAACTGTATTAACGGCGTGGGTACAATCAGCGCCAAGTTCAATGGTTAGTGCCGGGGCGATCGCCACTCAAGAAGCTTTTAAAATAGCACATAACATCCGTTTTGAGAACCTGCCAACAAAGCTGCAATCCAAATTTGCTGCGGCTGGGATGCGTGACGGCATCCGAAATGTGCAAGAAGCAGCAAAAGTATTTGAATCCATACCCGCCCAAATTCGTGCCCAAGGCGCAGAAGCAATTCGCAACTTCTGTCAAGATAAAGATTGGAGCCACATCCAAGCGCACGTCAATGGAGGCGGAAGCGAAGCTACTAACGGGATTTTTGAATATTTTTGGGTGAATCGTGCTCGCGGTGGTGTAGACATGACTGCGGCAGAATTAGCAGTCGCTAAGCAAGTTTTAGCGGATGCAGCGTTTAAAGCAGCAGTTGCGGAAATCGTTGGGGCTGCAATGAAAGGGGCGATCGCCGCAGCAGTAATTGAGTTAATATTTTCTATCTTAGAACATTCGCTATTGTGCGTGGAAGGCAAAATTACCCAGTCAGAGTTAGTCGAACAAGTCGCCACTGCCACCGCCAAAGCTGGCATTGCTGGCGGTGTTATTACTGGCATTCTGTTAACACTGTGCATGATATTTCCCCCCATTGCCGCGCTTTTAGGTGCCGCAGCGATGCCCTTAGCGGTTGCAGGTATTGGTTTTATGGGAATTCGCGCCTGGGAAATCTTTTGTCACGGCGATCGACTATTTGGGATTACGGAACAAACACAAAAATTTCTGGGGATGACTCAAGAAGTGCAGCTTTAGACACGGCGCAGGCTAAGTCCCTACGTCTAATTAGATACCCGAATTCTTCAAGAAGTCGGGTATCTCGGTATTCTAAATGATTGGGAAACATAAATAGTATGGATTCAGTAGAAAAAACTCAAGATCAGCAGCATCCGCAATACAAGCGCGATCGAGCCAGTGTCAATACTTTATTAGGAGGAGAAGCAACCGACTACAATTTATCGGAATTAGCAAGATTAATAATTCGCTACCGCGGCTTTCCCGGCGCTAGAGATATTCAATCCGACTTAAAAAAAGTATTGCAAAAATGGAATCATACCGAAGAAAGTCTTTACGAACAAACCCGTAAAATTCACGCCACAGGTGAAGTTTACAGGAAACAAAAAAGCGATCAAGAAGATTGGCTTTAATCTCAAATCTACCTTAAATACCTCCTTTATCTCTTACCTGAGAAAGGCTATATTACGAAAGCTTAGAAGTGAAATAGGGAGCGAAATTAATGAGTAATTTTAGGCCTCGGAGCCGGTGCACCTCGCAGCATTCCTTCTGTACTGAGGTCTTCATCAATTTCTTCCCAGTGAATGCCATAGCCTCCTCCACATACTTCCCATTTTTCCCTTTGATCGGGCGTTGCATGAAACAATCTTGGATACCAAATTAAAGGAACGGTAATGATTCGTCCATCCATCAAATCAACACTAATGGTTTCTTCTGTAAAATGAATGTGCTTAACTCTCTCGTCCGCTCGAATCGCCAAAATACCCATACCAAGCCTCCAATAGCGTTTGTTTATTTTCTTGTACTACCGACTGTATTTTACGAAGTTCTTTAGCACTAAAACCAAGGTTGTTTCCTAAACTGACTGGCTCCAACCAAAATTTAACCGATGATTTGTCTCTGTCAATATGAACATGAGGTGGTTCATTTGGTTCATGGCTGTAAAAGTAAAGTCGGTAAGGGCCTATTCGTAAAATAGTTGGCATAATTCCCGGTTATACAATATTTCAATGCCAATATCTGTATTTGGTCTTCTTATATTCTTCTTCCATGACACGGGTGGTTTGACATACTCCCCTGCCTAAAGGCGAGGGGATTCTAAGCTCAAACAGCAATTGCAGGCATAGCCTGTCTAACATCACCTAACTTAACGGTTGATGCCCCAACCGCACAAATAATTTTAGCTGCATTCTCGTCTCTATCATTCACCTTTTGACAGGACGGACAGCGCCATTCACGAACTGACAGATCCAACTCTTTCAGAACGTGTCCACAATGGGAACAAGTCTTACTAGATGGATACCAACGATCAATGAAAACTACTTGTTTTCCTTTCTTCTTGGCAACCCATTCGAGAATTTGGAGAAATTCGCCGAATGCCAGGTCTGAGATTTTACGTCCCCAAAGTCGTTGCATTCCTTTTAGATTCAACGTCTCAAAGCACAGCACGTCGAACTTATCAGTTAGTTCGTGAGCCAATTTCCAGAACCAATCAGAGCGACGATTCACTACGGCTTCATGTTTGCGAACTAGATTAAGTCTTGCTCTTTCTCGGTTCGCTGAGCCTTTCCGTTTTTGGGAATGCTGACGATTTGCTTTCTTAATAGCGCTGAGGGACTGTTTCAGAAATTGCGGTGATTCGATTTTTGTTCCATCTGAGCAGGTGAGAAACGTTTTCAAGCCGAAATCAAAGCCAGCGATTTTACTCGTCTCGACTTTGGTTTCAGGCTCTCCAACGCTGTCAACGACCACAACCATGAACAACTCTCCTAATGTCGTGCGTTTAATGGTTAACGTCTTAACCTTCCCTTCTATCTCTCTGGAATTCCAATACTGATAAACGCGATTCCCAATCTTAATTCGATTGCCGCCTAATAATTTGTAGCCAGCTTGCTTGAGAGTGAACGATTTGTATCTGCGAACTTTCTTGAATCCGGGAGGTCTAACTCCTTTCTTGTGATGCTTAAAAAACAGTTGGTAGGCGATCGAGATTCGTTGGCAGATATCCTGCACAGCTTGAGAGCCGACCGTTTGCCAGAACGCTTTACGCTTTCTGTGTTTGGCAATATGCGATTGAAGTTTTGCACAATTCAAATGCTTTCCCCACATCCGGTAGTACCGTTTATGGAGTGCAATGCAATGGTTATAAATCACCCCCGCAGCATTGATACTTCGCTTGAGGTGTTTATTCCGCTTGCTTTGATATAGCTTGAACTTCAATGTTTTCATGCTAACTATGATAACATAATAGGTAGCAATTGGGTAGCCAAATGGTCAGAGAAAGATTAAGTATTCGCATTGCCGTGAGTCGGCTAGAGAAGTTGCGGAGAATTGCCAAACAGAAAGAAAAAACAATGACCCAACTTGTAGAGGACTGGATTGATAAGCTTAAAGAGGAAAAGCCGTCCTAAAAGGACGGGGCTTTAGACCCCATTTTTCGGTAAAATCAACTTCCAGGAAGAGCCTGGAAGCAACAGTCAACAGTCAACAGTCAACAGTCAACAGTTAACTGTCAACTGTTAACTATTACCTATCTTCAAACCATCTCTGGCGAAACTTGCATCGCAGGCTGCGGCTGGAACTGGAACAGCGAATAAACCACATTGCGGCGGATATCCGTCATCATGTCCAAAAACAGCTCGTAACCTTCAGTTTTGTACTCGATTAACGGGTCTTTCTGGCCGTAACCGCGCAGCCCTACAGACTCGCGCAAAGCATCCATTTGTTGCAAGTGTTCCCGCCACAAAGTATCAATTTGCTGCAAAATAAAGAACCGTTCCGCATCTCGCATCAATTCAGCTCGGATTGCATTAACTTCCGCTTCTTTAATGTCGTAAGCATTGCGGACTTGTTCGTGCAGGAATGTTTTAATTTCCTCAACAGACAAATCTTCTAGCTGATCCGGTGTCATGTCAGCCAGCAGATAAACAAATTCCTTCACCTTGCTCACAAGTTTGTCGAGTTCCCATTCTTCCGAAGGTAAATCGGGATTGATGTATGCTCCCACGATGTCGTCCATCGTCTGTTCCGCATATCTAATTACCTGTTCTTTAGAGTCCAAACCTTCCAATACTCGGCGACGTTCCGCATAGATTGCTCGACGCTGATTGTTCATCACTTCGTCGTATTCAAACACCTGTTTGCGGATATCGTAATAGTAGGTTTCGACTTTTTTCTGAGCGCCTTCGAGGGAACGAGTCAGCATTCCAGATTCGATCGGCATATCTTCCTCAACACCGAAAGCCTTCATCAAACCGGCCACCCGTTCGCCGCCGAAAATCCTGAGCAAATTGTCTTCCAAACTCAAGAAAAACCGCGTTGAACCGGGGTCTCCTTGGCGTCCCGCCCGGCCCCGCAACTGATTGTCGATCCGGCGCGATTCGTGGCGTTCGGTACCGATGACGTGCAAGCCTCCCAACTGCACGACTTCATCGTGTTCAGTGCTGGTAAAAGCATCGTATTCCTTGCGAGTTAAATTGTAAGCTTCCCGCAATTTTTGAATTACCGGGTCTTTTGTCGGCGCTTTTTCCGAAGCTATAGCCACGATATCATCGGCTTGCAATTCCGTGAGCGATCGCGCGCCGTACTCCTTCACCGCCAATTCCACCGCCGCCACGAGCATTTGTTCGGCATTTTTCGATAGCTGCGTCGGGAAAATCTGCGCCGAAGCTTTCCAAGACTTTACCTTTTTCTTAGTCGGATCAAAACCTTGAGGTGCGGGGCGGCCACCAATACCAGGCACTTGCACCAACGAAAACCCCTCGTCATCTTCGGGTTGCACGATCCGGGGCATAAAATACTCCCGCAACTTCAGGCGCGCCATGTACTCAGAATTACCGCCCAAAATAATATCAGTACCGCGTCCCGCCATGTTTGTGGCGATCGTCACAGCCCCTTTGCGTCCGGCTTGAGCGATAATTTCAGATTCCCGCTCCACATTTTCCGGTTTAGCATTAAGCAAATTGTGAGGAATTTTCCTCTCCAGCAGCAGCCGCGACAGCAACTCCGACTTTTCTACGCTTGTCGTGCCCACCAGCACCGGCCGACCCACGTCGTGCATTTCCGCGCATTCTTGGGCGATGGCATTCCACTTCCCAGCCTCCGCCTTGTAAACCATATCCGAAAGGTCTGTGCGGCTGGTAATCCGGTTAGTGGGAATCAGCGTCACTTCCAGTTTGTAAATCTTCTCAAACTCCGTCTCCTCTGTCTTCGCCGTCCCAGTCATCCCCGACAGCTTCGGATAAAGCAAAAAGAAATTCTGATAAGTAATTGTCGCCAGCGTCTGAGTTTCCGGCTGAATTTCCGCCCGTTCCTTGGCTTCGATCGCCTGGTGCAAACCGTCACTCCAGCGCCGTCCCGGCATCACCCGGCCGGTAAACTCATCCACAATCACGACTTCGCGATCGGGAGTGACGATGTAGTTAATATCCTTAATAAACAATTCCTTGGCCTTAATCGCATTAAAAATGTAATGCGCCCAAGGGTCAGCCGGGTCGTACAAATCCGTAACACCCAACAACCGCTCAGCTTCACCAAAGCCTTCATCGGTCAATAGCACATTCCGAGCCTTTTCGTCAACCTCGTAATGTTCTTCATTTTCCTTTCTCAGAGCAGCAGCTACCTCAGCCGCCCGTATATACTTCTCACTCGGGCGTTCCACCTGGCCGGAAATAATTAAAGGCGTCCGTGCTTCATCAATCAGCACCGAGTCAACCTCGTCAATCACGCAGAAATTAAAAGGACGCTGCACGACATCTTCCATGACAGTAGCCATGTTGTCGCGCAAATAATCAAAGCCGACTTCGCTGTTAGTGGCGTAGGTAATATCGCAGCTATAATTTTTCTTTCGTTCCACCTGATCCATGCCCTGCTGAATCAGTCCCACAGTCAATCCCAGGAAGCGGTGCACCTGTCCCATCCATTCCGCGTCCCGTCTGGCGAGATAATCGTTGACGGTGATGATGTGTACGCCTTTACCGTTGAGGGCGTTGAGGTAAGCCGGCAGCGTCGCCACCAGAGTTTTGCCTTCACCGGTTTTCATTTCGGCAATTTGGCCTTTGTGCAGAATAATGCCGCCGAGGAGTTGGACATCAAAGTGGCGCATTCCTAAAACCCGTTGTCCCGCTTCCCGCACCACTGCAAAAGCCTCCGGCAAGATTTCGTCTAGGATCTCTTTCTCTTCGTTGAGAGATTTAGCTTTTGCCAGACGTTCTTGAAACTCCGCCGTTTTGCCTCTGAGGCCGTCGTCTGAGAGTGCGCGGAAGTCTTCTTCCAAAATATTGATATCAGCTACCCAAGGCTGAAATTTTCTCAGTTTGCGCGCGTTGGGATCGCCTAGCAGATTTTTAAACATGGCAGGAGAGGCAGATTTTTAATAATTTAGCTATTAGCTTTCAGGGTTACGGGCTGTAGTGTTAGCCACAACATATACCCTCCCCGATTGTAGCAACCATTGGCCCTCCTGGGCCGTCGCTGGGGTCGATCGACCGATTTTAGATTTTAGATTTTAGATTTTAGATTGAAGTTGGTGAAGGTGGGTCGCGAACGCAACTCAGGTATATGTGCTTACTGACAATTCCAGGGCGTAACAGGCAATCTCCCTGTTCAACCACAGATTAATGTTTTTGTTGCTAATTTCAGCAACAGGCTTTCCGGCCTGTTCCACCATAGATTAATGTTTTTGTGGGGTGGGCCCTCCTAGCCCGCCCCATCGCCCTTATTGAAAATGCTGTCACATCTCAGGTCAGATTAACCCTCGTTTGAAACAGGCCTGGGCACTTCGTAAGTCAAAAAGTCATAGGCCATTTTCGTATTCGGAAAAATAGCCTGCGCTTCCTTGAGCAAATCGTCCAGGACGATCGCATTCCCCGGAGCATAACGCGGGCTAAAATGCGTCATAATTAGCTGTTTAGCCCCAGCGATCAAAGCAACTTGAGCCGCCATTGTCGAAGTTGAATGCAGGCGATCGAAGGCCATTTGAGCATCTTGATGGGCAAAAGTAGCTTCATGCACCAACAAATCAGCATCCTTCGCCAATTCCACCGCCCCGTCACAAAAAACCGTGTCTGTACAATAAACAAACTTGCGCCCGATTTGATCCGGGCCACAAAAATCAGTACCTTTAAACTGTCGCCCGTCCTCTAACTTTACCGTCTTTCCTTGTTTTAACTCGCCGTAAATTGGCCCCGAAGGAATGCCCGCAGCCTTCGCTTTTTCTACATCAAAATGTCCCGGACGGTCTTTCTCAGTTACTCGATAACCAAAAGCAGTAACTCGGTGCTTCAAAGGCCCACAACTAACAATATATTCGTCATCTTCATAGATGACTCCCTCGTGAATTTTGTGTACCTTAACCGGGTAAGAAAAATGAGTTTGAGAATAGCGAACGCCAGCTTGCAAATATTCTTCAAGTCCCGGAGGCCCGTAAAGATCGATGCGCTTGACATTCCCCGCCAAACCGCAGCTAGCCAGCAAACCCATTAAGCCGAAAATATGGTCGCCGTGCAGGTGAGTGATGAAAATGCGGCTCAGTTGGCTGACTTTGAGATCGCTGCGGAGAAACTGGTGCTGAGTTCCTTCGCCGCAGTCAAACAGCCAGAGTTCCGCTCGCTGGGGCAACCGGAGGGCGATGCTGGAAACGTTGCGCGATCGCGTGGGTACGCCGGAGCTAGTTCCGAGAAATGTAATCTGCAAGAGTCAAATCACCTCAATTAAGTCTTAAAAAATATGTTACATATATCCAGAGTGCGGCTGATCCGACATACAGGAAATAGTCGCAGCCAGGAACCGGGATAAATCGCTGTTCCTGCGAACATCTAGTTGCTAAAATCATTTTCGACAAGCGCACAGAGCGATCAACCCAATTCTAACGTTTTCTTTCTTCCGTTCCCCTTCCTTTTTCCCTTGCCTTGCCTTCCCTTAAAAATTCTTAAACTCATACAGCACAGGAGTAAAATTTTCAAATGCAGTCAGGAGTATTTTTTGGTTCCGTTTTTTCGACATTAAAAAAACGCTACTTTTGGATTTCGCTGTTGTTTTGGCTGGTAATGGTAGCCCCAGCACAGGCCGCGCTGATCTTGCGAGTTGCGGTACAAGACGGGGCAAGTCAGATAAAAATCGGCAGTTCTACAAAGGCTGCAATCCGCGACGGTAGCGGGCGCAATTTGGGCGAACTGCCGGCAAACAGTTCTCAGTCAGCTCAATTTCGATCGGGAACAGTGGCGATCGGTCGCTGGGCCGCCAACCAAGTTTGGATCGAGCCGACGGGGAACGGTTATGTCTGGATTGGCGATCGTTGGTATCGGGGACGCACGCTTCTAGTTCCCCAAAAAGGAGGCTTGACTGCCATCAACTACGTCGATATCGAACAATATCTCTACAGCGTTCTCGGCGCCGAGATGAGTGGCAATTGGCCTCAAGAGGCTTTGAAAGCCCAAGCAGTCGCCGCCCGTTCCTACGCTATCCACCAGCGAATGAAAAGCGAAACCGACCTTTACGACGTGGACAGCACTCAGTATTCCCAGGTTTACAAAGGACTGCAAACAGAATCTTCTGGCACTTATTCCGCAGTCGATGCAACCGCCGGTCAAGTTCTGGCCTACAACGGTCAGATTATTTTAGCCGCTTTCCACTCTGCCTCTGGGGGACATACTGAAAATGTCGAGGATGTTTGGACGGAACCTCTGCCTTACCTGCGTGCTGTTCCTGACTTCGACCAAGGGGCCCCGGTTTACCAATGGAAAGAAAATTTTTCTCGGGCTCAAATCAGCAATAGGATTTCTGGCGTGGGTAATGTGATCTCGATGAAGCCAGAACGCACTACCGCTCACGGCAGCGTTTTGAAGATGAAAGTAATCGGAGATGGCGGTTCTAGGGTCATGACTGGCGCAGATTTACGCCGGGTTTTAAATTTGAGGAGTACGCGGTTCACCGTGATTCCTCAGTATGGAGGCGGTGGGAACCCAAGGAACAGCGGCCAAGCTCCTACCGGTTTTCAAGTTGCTGGCAAAGGTTTCGGCCATGCTGTAGGAATGAGTCAGTGGGGGGCATACAATTTGGCTAGACAAGGATACGGCTACCAGCAGATTTTGTTGCACTATTACCGAGGTGCTACTTTGGCTAGAATTGCTGTCCAGTAACTGCTGGGAATGGGCAAGAAAGAAGTTCGGCAACGGATTCTGTAACGGATGTAACGGATGTAACGGATATAACGGATGTCAGGAAGAAGGAAGAAGGAAGTTCGGCAACGGATTCTGTAACGGATGTAACGGATGTAACGGATGTCAGGAAGAAGGGAAAAACGGCTATTCCTGTATCTGTGACTTCCGTGTCCTGGATACAGGGAATTGGGAACTTGTACGGCCCTTTGACTACGCTCAGGAACCGCGTAGTGGCAGGCCAGGAACCGCGTAGCTGAAGTATTGGAAATTGGGAATTGGGAATGATTAATGACTAATGACTAATGACTAATGACTAATGACTGATCACTAACTACATGACTAACTAGATTAAGGATTGCTATGCAAAAGTGGGAGTATTTATTTGTGGATGCGAATATGTATCCTTTTGGAAATAAGCTGATTAGTTTATATGTAAACGGTGAAGAACAGCGAGATTGGAAACAAGGCTCGCTGCATCTATTTGTCAATCATTTGGGCGAGGAGGGATGGGAACTTGTGGCTCTGGATCACGACTCGAAGTATGACCAAAATTGTTTGATTTTTAAACGCCCTAAGCTTATTTAATAAAACTCGGAGTATAAAAACTTCTGACATCAAGAAAAATTGATATTTTCCACAATTATTAGCAACGAGCTAAAAGCCCGTTCCCCAACAAAAATATATTATTGTGGAACAGGCATACTGCCTATTCTTGAAAATGGTGCAAGATTTCACTACAACCTAACTTAACAACAAAGAACAGTTTTTTTCATTAGTATTACAACTTGTCCGAGCGATCGAGCCTGCGCTGCCATTCGGCATCTATTTTGGCTGACTGTTCTAGTTCTTGTTGGGTTAATTCTGTTTCTGTTGTATAAGCTAAGTCTTCTCCAGTCAGAACGTTTTCTGCTGCAAATTCTCGGGCGTAGGCGAGTTTTTTGAGCAAGTTGGCATCGGGTTCGTTTAATAACATTGCTCGCTGCTGACGCTCTTGATTGCGAGCCTCTATCCGGCTATTTTTCCACTGAACCCAGAAGTAGCGAATTAAAGGAATTGCGAGAAATCCGACGCCATAAATCAGGATCATGGGATAAACAGCGCTGACAAAACCGATAAATCCACCTGCAATTAAATTATTAGTTAATAAATTCCCCAAAACTAACGCACCGACAAGATTGACTGCTCCTAACCCTGCTGCGAGCATGATTTGGCCGGAACTGGCGTTGCTGAAACGCCACAGCATTTCTCGCAAATAAGCTGCTACTGGTTCAGAATTTCTCTCGGTGGCTGTGGTTTGCAATTGCGGGAAGTGGTAGACTATTTGCCCTTCGGGACTGACTTCGGGGCGGCCGTCAAAACGGGCGAGGGCTGGTAACATATATTCTTCGTATTCTCGGGCGTATCCTTGTCCGAGATTGTCTAGATATGGGGCAATTTGTTCGGCGACGACGGCGCCTCGGCTGTTGCGAATTGCAGTGGCAATATCGCTCCACTTGCGCTCTTCTAGATTGTAATTGGGATTGCCGTCTCCAAATAGAAAGGAGAAAACTCCTTCTAGAAAACTCATCTGGGGTTTTTGGTCAGTTAAGCGCGATCGCTGCTGGTAGTATGGTTGGTCATGGTTCCAGTAAAATATCCAGATTAAGTCGTTCCAGAAGTAGGGAAAAAAGGAAAAGCCGCCGCCTCTGCCGCCCCCGCCGCCACTATCTCCTCCTCCGCCACCGCTGTTATTGCTATCGCCGCTGGAGAGTAAAATGGTGATAGCAACAAAAATTAAGAGGATGGAAGCTACCAGCACTATGCCGAAAGATATCCGAATCAGATAAAATAAAATGCGCCAGATTTTTTGCCACCATTCCTGCAACTGCAAGCGCAAGAATTTGTTTCGCAAAATATCTCGAAAGTTCTTGGGAAATAGGTAGGCAATGTCGCCGGATTCTGCTACTTGCAGGTTGCCGCCTGCTTCGGAGGCGAGGCTTAACAGTTCTCGCTGGGCAAAATTGACATCTAATCCAGCTTTTGCCGCCACGTCTCCAACCGTAACGCGGTAGCCAAGTTGTTCGACGGCTTGCATAATGGTGGGATTCGGAGCCATAGGTTTCTCTCTGTGAAAATTACCCGGTTATTTTTATTATATATTGCGGGAATTCGAGCTGGTTTTGGCGATCGCGTTTCGGATTTTTTTTGATGCTGCCCTTGACTTTGGGGCAAAATATTGCTAGTGTTTTGCCGAATAACTTTTAAGTATGGGCTGAAATCGAATAGCTTAATAAAACTTTGTGATTGAATTTCTCCTCGGCCTTTGCTTTTGCTTGTTTGCTCTGAGGTCAAGGAGGGGGGATTATGGGTACAGTTAGTAGGGTACGGTGTGCGATCGCCCGTTGGGGTTAGCAAAGCAATCCGAAGGAAAGCCATCGAAGAGGAGAGGATTGCCCCTGCACCCTCCAGCAGAACTTTTCCCTTCGGCGCGGGTTTTTGTAAGTTTTGTGTAGAGTGCCAGAGATATGTTAAAGAAATCTAGTTTTTTTGCAAGTCTTGCAAGACTTCTATAAAATAGATAGAGCTTGCGCGGGTGTTAAACCCAAGGGCGTGTTTTAAGGTTCGCAGGTGCGATCGACTAAACTTTTTAGCGCCCTCAACACAACGGCCCACTACAACAGTGGCGCAATTATTAATAGCAAAACTTTACAGGCTAATTTTTCTGATTAGCCACTAACCAAAGAATCGCATATGCCAAGAACTCAACGCAACGATAACTTTATTGACAAAAGTTTCACGGTAATGGCTGATATCATCCTCAAGATTATGCCAGCCAAAAAGCAGGCGAAGGAAGCTTTTGCTTATTACCGGGATGGTATGTCAGCTCAAGCTGATGGCGAATACGCTGAAGCGCTGGACAATTATCATGAAGCGCTGAAGCTGGAGGAAGATCCTTACGATCGCAGTTATGTCTTGTACAATATGGGGCTGATCCATACTAGCAACGGCGAACACGATAAAGCTTTGGAATATTACAGCGAGGCTTTGGATCTCAATCCGAGAATGCCACAAGCACTGAATAATATTGCTGTAATTTACCACTATCAAGGGGAAAAGGAAAAGGAAGCTGGCAATATTGAAGGCGCGGAAGGGCTGTTTGATAAAGCTGCAGATTATTGGAAGGAGGCTATTCGCTTGGCCCCAAACAATTACATTGAGGTACAAAATTGGCTGAAGACGACAGGCCGATCGCAAATTGATGTGTATTTTTAACTAGGATGGGCATGGGGCACCGGGCATGGGGCATAGTTAGTAGTTAATAGTTGGTAGTTAGTCGTTTCTCTAATAACAAATAACCAATTCCCAATGCCCAATTCCCAATGCCCAATTCCCAATTCCCAATTCCCAATTCCCCATTCCCCATTCCCAATTTTTATGATTGACAGAGAAGAAGTTCGGAAAGTAGCGAATTTAGCGAGATTGGAATTAACGCCGGAAGAAGAAGAGCAGTTTACTGGTCAACTTAACGGTATTTTGGATTATTTCGAGCAGTTGAGCGAACTGGATACGAGTAAGGTACAGCCGACAACGCGGGCGATCGATGTTAGTAATGTAATGCGATCGGACGATTTGCAACCTTTTGCTAAGGGAGAAAGTATTTTGGAGGGAGCTCCCGATCGCGATGGGGAGTTTTTTAAAGTGCCTAAGATTATGTAGGGTTCCCGCTAGGTATCTAACTGAGGAAAATCTCTTGAGGGGCAGGCTAGTAGTGAACAGCCCACAAGCAGATTAAACTAACTTTGGAACAGGTAATAAGTAAGGTCGGTAAAAGCCACCCCACAAGCAGATTAAACTGATACACACCCAAAATAATCTGGTTCTTCCGTATTTAGCATACTAAATACGGAAGAACCGATTATATCGACCTTTACCAAATCCACTGGCCCGCTGGCACTTGGAATTCCGAGTTAGGGCTAATTGCAGAAACAATGGACGCCCTGAACAAGTTAAAAAAACAGGTAAAAATTCGCGCGTGCGATCGGCGTTTCCAACTTCTCCCGTGCCCAAATAGAAGAAGCCACCCAATACGGACGCATCGACAGCCTGCAACCGCCCTATTCTCTGTTTTGGCGCGGGGTAGAAAAAGATGCTATGTCCTATTGTGTGGACAATCATATCTCCATCCTTGCCTATTCATCTCTAGCTCAAGGAATATTGACAGGTAAATTCGGGCCCGAACACAAGTTTGAAGAAGGCGACCACCGCGCCAAAAATAAGCTGTTCATCAAACAAAATTACGACCGAGTGCAAACAGCATTAAATCAACTCAGGCCAATTGCCGATCGCCACCAGACAAGCTTGGGCAACTTAGCTTTAGCTTGGTTGATTTCCCAGCCACAAACAAATGCAATTGTCGGCGCGCGCGACGGGGAACAAGCAGCCGAAAATGCTAAAGCTGCTGAGGTAAAATTGAGTGAAGAGGAATTAAAAGAAATTGACGCGATCGGGCGAACAGTCACCGATCATTTAGACGATAATCCGGTAATGTGGAACTTCTAAAACAGAACTGACGCAACTGGCATATATATTAAGGTATCCCGGAACTCACGCCCAGATCACCATTCTCGCTTAACGGGCTAGAAGCCCGTTCCACAAAGAGTGAATTTCTTGTGGAATGGGCTTCTAGCCCGTTCCTAAAAAGCTAATGAGGTATAATATCTACTGCGCTGTGGAAATATTCAAAAAGTTAAAATCCAAAATCACAAATCCGAAATCTAAAATCGAATGAGTTACTGTCTGAATCCTAACTGTTCCAAGCCGCAAAATCCCCCTGCTGTCAAATTATGCAAACATTGCCGTTCAAAACTGCTGCTGCGCGACAGATACCGGGCTATAAAGGCGATCGGACAAGGCGGTTTTGGTAGAACATTCCTCGCCGTTGACGAAGACAAACCCTCAAAACCCCGCTGCGTCATCAAACAATTTTTACCCCCAGAAACCCCACTCATCCCATCAGCAAGCAATCGCAACAGCAAAAAAGCAGCCGAACTTTTTGAACAAGAAGCAATGCGATTAGACGAATTGGGCAAACACCCTCAAATTCCCGAACTATTAGCCTATTCCATCCAAGAGGGCCGACAATATGTAGTCCAAGAATTTATCGACGGGCAAAATTTAGCACAAATTGTAGAAACAGAAGGCAGATTTACCGAAAATCAAATTCAAGACTTACTCAATAGCTTATTACCCGTCCTTCACTTCATCCATTCCCACAACGTTATTCACCGAGACATCAAACCCGGAAACATCATCCGCCGCGCCGACAAACAATTAGTTCTAGTAGACTTTGGCGCAGCAAAAATTGCCACAGGTACAGCTTTACTCAAAACAGGAACCAGCATCGGCAGCCCCGAATACATCGCCC
This sequence comes from Microcoleus sp. D2_18a_D3, assembly GCF_036702455.1. Taxonomy (NCBI): domain Bacteria; kingdom Bacillati; phylum Cyanobacteriota; class Cyanophyceae; order Oscillatoriales; family Microcoleaceae; genus Microcoleus; species Microcoleus sp. D2_18a_D3. The sequence goes on along the minus strand of NZ_JAUBTK010000022.1, from coordinate 2,683 downwards.
CCGAACAAGCTAGAGGCAAAGCATTTTTTACCAGCGATGTGTACAGTTTAGGCGTAACTTGTTTGTATTTGCTAACTCAAGTTTCCCCATTTGACCTCTTCGATCCTGGTGAAGATGCCTGGATATGGCGGCAGTATTTGGCTAACAATCCGGTGAGTGAACAACTCGGGAAAATTTTAGACAAAATGATTGAAAATGCTACCAACCGCCGCTATCAAACGGGTGTTGAAGTATTAAAAGAAATTAATCCCCAAGTTGCGATCGATCTACCAATTACTCAAACAAATTCCAAGTTAGTAAAACCACGAAAAACTCCCGCCCAGCCCCGACAGCAAACCTATAACTGGCAATGTCTTCACACCCTAACAGGTCACAAAAACTTAATTTACTCTGTTGCTTTCAGCCCCAACGGAGAAGTTGTAGCCAGCGGCAGCGATGACAAAACAATTAAGCTGTGGGGAGTTGAAGACGGGCAAGAAATTGTCACCCTCACAGGACACGCTAACTCGGTTTATACAGTAGCTTTCAGCCCGGACGGACTAATGCTAGCCAGCAGCAGCCACGACAAAACTGTCAAACTTTGGCGGATGAAAGATGGACAAGAAATCCGCACCCTCATCGGTCACATTAACTCAGTTTACGGCGCAGCTTTCAGTCCCGATGGAACTCTGATTGCTAGCAGCAGTTGGGACAAAACAATCAAGATTTGGCGCGTCAAAGACGGGCAAGAAATTCGCACCCTTGCGGGTCACACCAACTTAGTTTATTTTGTTGCTTTTAGCCCTGATGGCGAAACTATTGCTAGTTGCAGTTGGGACAGAACAATCAAGATTTGGCGCGTCACAGATGGGAAGCTAATTCGCACACTTACAGGTCATACAGACTCCGTTCGCTGCATAGCTTTTAGTCCAAATGGAGAGTTTTTGGCTAGCGGCAGCCATGACAATACTATTAAAATTTGGTGGGTCAAAGATTGGCAAGAAGTTTTAACTATCACAGGACATTCTTGGTATGTTGATTCTATTGCTTTTAGTCCCGATGGCGAGATTCTGGCTAGCAGCAGCAATCAAACTATCAAGATTTGGCGAGTGAAAGACGGTCAAGAATTTTCTAATATTACAGGTCATACTAACTCGGTTTATTCGGTTAATTTTAGCCCTGAAGGAGAGTTTTTGGCTAGCGGCAGCAGTGACAAAAGTATTAAAATTTGGCAGAATATGATGTTTGTTTAATTACCCACACAGTCCTGGACGCACTCCAACCAAAGAAACCGGGTTTTTGACCGACCATTGCGCTCGGAGTCAGCAGAGCTATAATAGTAAAGGCTTGAGCATTGAAGACTAGACACTTACTATAAGGTTATACTTAATAAGTAACTAACTTTGAACCAGATATGACTACAGTAGCAATCCTGCCTGTACTTAATACCAACGGTGAGAAATCTTATCGTGCTATTGCGGGCGATCGGCAGTCTGTTGGCAGAACTGCGGGTCAAGCTTTAGATGCTTTGACTGCTTTGTTAGGTGAAACAGACTTCAGCGCCTTAATAGTCATTCAAAGCTTTAACCCTGACGAATTCTTTACTGTCCAACAACAAAAACGATTATCAGAATTAATGAATTTGTGGCGTACAGCACGCGATCGAGGACAAAGCCTTTCTCCCAAACAACAAGCGGAATTAGAAAGTCTTGTGGAGGCAGAACTTAAAGCTGCTACAGTTCGGACAGGAGTTCTCGTACAACAATTGAACTGATGAATCCTTACTACACTTTAGTAGCCGATCGCGCTGCTCATCGCTGCGAATATTGCCGCGCACCTGAAATCGTATTCAACTTTCATTTTGAGGTTGAACATATTGTTCCACTTTATCGAGGCGGTAATGATGAAATATCAAACCTAGCATTAGCTTGTCGCTCTTGCAATCTTCGGAAAGGGACTAATACAAGCGGAATTGATTCTACGTCTAACACAGAAGTTTCTCTCTTTCACCCAAGACAAGATAGGTGGGACGAGCATTTTCAAGTGCAAACCGAGTCGGGTGCGATCGCCGGAATGACACCCACAGGTAGAGTAACAGTTACGGGTTTGGGAATGAACTCTCAAGCACAGTTAATAGCGCGACAATTATGGATTCGTTTAGGTTTGTTTCCGTAAGTAGCCTAATTTAGTTACTTAATGAACAATCCAAAACACGTCTTGCGATCGCACTTATAAATTATATTTTATTCTGACGAATTAACAGCGTTTGAAACTAGAAATAAAGTCATTTTTTTCAATCTATCTGCCTCACCACCTCCAAGGGTAGTCCTAGCACCTCTGCAATTTGCTCATCGCTCAAGCCAAATAGCCGTAACTTACCAACGGTTTCAATCTTAATTTGATTCTGGTTCCCCTGGAAGTCAGGAGTTTCAGGCCGACTTTTATCGGGAGTAGGAGTGGGTGGTTCTGAGCAACCATTGATATAGTTAATTGTGTGGCTATTACCAAAATTAGTAGTGCGATCGCCAAAATTTATATTCAGATTTAATTGCCGTTCTAGAACAGATTCCAGATTCCCTTTATCAACTGGTTCATCAAAAACATCAGATAACATATGCAAAAGCTTGGGGAGCATCCCGGTTTTGTAAATATCCGAATAAGTGTAAAATAGTTAAAATCAATAAAAGCGTCAAAAAAAGTCGAG
>NZ_JAUBTK010000021.1:0-95481 GCF_036702455.1 Microcoleus sp. D2_18a_D3 | reverse complement strand
AGTTTGTGAGCAACAGCTTGCCTAAGATTCAAAGGTAGCTACTTTTAGCTGCGCTCATTTTTTAGTCTAAACTACAGTAAATTAAGCTCCTTGACTCGGTTTTCCAAGTTATTTCTTTCCGAGCCATCTCCTACGATTGTTAAGCGTATTTTACTTTGAATTGCCTGGGCTAATTTCCCAATAGACTCTATGACAACATCGGCGCATTTGTAAGGCACTAATCTGCCCACAAAAAGCAAATTGATATGGTTGATATCTTTCTTGGGGATACTGGTCTGACTTAAAAATTCCTCGGAAATGCCATTTTCGTAGAACAAATCAATTTTTTGGTCAGGGAGTGCAAACAAATCCTTTAGCAAATTTAAAGTATAGGTGGAACCTGCTAGGATTTTGTCGGCTTTTTTGTAAGTTTCTACATAGCCTGGAATTAATGCTCGACCAACTGCTCTCAAAAAGTTGAATTGAGCAAATTCTTGTCTGGCCGTTTCTTGAAAGCCTGGTGGAAATGGAATGCCGCCATTCACAGGCCCTAGAATAAAAGGAGTCTGCTAACACACACTGACTACCTTAAACGGATATCGCGGCATCATCGGGGTAATTGCATGAACTATGTCATAATCTCCGTTGAGGATTTTCCCTTTAAATTTTTGATAGAATTGCTGATTAAATTCTTCATAAATTGGGTAGATCAAGGCATTATAAAGAGGCCAATTTACTCGTCCATTTGCCGTAATTTAGGCCACTATTTTATAATATTGTTTGGTTAAGTTACCTTCTTCTAGATAGAAAATTTTTTCGTATTCCGGGTGTTTTTCTAGAGCTGGTTTATTTCTAATATGGGTAACGAGGGTTGTATCAACTAAGTTGTTAATTTTTTGAAAAAAATTGTATCCAACCAAAGGTACAGATGCCCAGTCAGGATTGCACGGCTCTACAATTAGTAAAACTTTTAATTTTTTATTACTCATTTGTTTGCTACTCAGGGGTTGACTTTCTGGGACGTTAGCTGTAATTCTAGCTGGCTGAATTAATAGAGTTGGTTGTTTTGTATTCGATTAACTTGCTTTGCTGCCCCAGTAATCGGCGCTGGTGAAACTGGATTTGACCTTGTAGCTGGGGAAATTTGGCTAATACGCAAGACAAAGCGTAGATGGCTGCCTCTTTACTTGTGATCTCCCGATGCTTTATATAATAGTTATAGGTGCGATAGGTTGCTAAGGGGTAGCCACTCAATAGTAACAGGCTCCAGCCTTTTGTCGGCCATGTCATTGCCAAGGCTAGCGCTGGCAAGACTAAGCCCCAAAACCAGGTGCTGCGGGTTTCTTTGACCCAATGGCGCTCCGGTTCGCTTCCGTGCATCCAGGAACCCTCGGCGTAGGCGTGACCCGCTCTTTGAGCGCGTTTCCACCACTGAGAGAAACTGCTCATTTGCGCGTCGTGCAGGGTCATTTCTACATCTAAGCGGAGGATTTTCCAACCTTTTTGGCGCAACCGCAAGCACAGTTCGGGTTCTTCGCCGGCTATTAGTGTGGGATTGAAACCTTCGACTTGCTGAAATGCGGTGGCGCGCATCATGGAATCGCCACCGCAGGCTTTGGTTTCGCCGATGGGGGTATCCCACTCGATGTCGCACAATTGGTTGTAGATGCTGGCTTCGGGGTATCGTTCGCGCCTGCGCCCGCATACTGCTGCTACCTCGGGTTTGGCTGTGAGTTCGCTGTAGGCCCGATCGATCCAGCCGTCAACGATTTCGCAGTCGCCATCGACAAATTGGACAAATTCGATGTCTGGAACTAATTGCAGCAAGCGGGCAAAGCCTTCGTTTCTGGCGCGTGCTGCGGTAAACGGTATAGATAAGTCTAGTTCTACTGTATCGGCTCCGATCGATCGGGCTAACTCTACGCTACCGTCTGTTGAGCCGGAATCGACATAGACGACGCGGGCAACTTTGTCTGTGGCCGACACTAGGCATTGGCGGAGGCGCTGCCCTTCATTTCGTCCGATCGCCACTAATCCAATTTGTTTCAAGTTTTACCTTTGGAATTCGACTACTGAGCAGTTCCTTTATATTTTAATAAAAGTCGAGCTAATTTCCTCATTTTTCGGCGACTTCTAGAAATTCTTTTTCAGACTCTCTGGGTTTTTTTTCGATTATTTTTGCCGGTATTCCTACTGCGGTTGCACCTGGTGGCACGTCACAAATCACCACAGCATTGGCACCAATCAAAGCATGATCGCCGATCGTTACTGAGCGAATAATTTTCGCTCCTGCACCGATATCGACGTGACCGCCGATTTTGACATCAGCAACAATTGTCACCTGTTGAAGAATCAGACAGTTAGGGCCAATGGAAGCACTGGGATGAATGACAATGCCATTAGGATGAGGCAGCACCAGTCCTCCTTGTATTTGGCAGTTTAAAGGGATGTCTGTTGCAGTTACCACGCTCCAAAATCGATACTCGATGATGTTCAAACGGCATAAAAAATAGCCTAAAATCCCACCCTGCTGCTGCCACTTTTGATAGTTGCGGATAGATTTGAGCAGTTGGCGACTCGGCTCCCACCACTTGCTGGGTTTTTCGCGACTCCAGTCTGCTTCTGTAGCAGAAACGATTGGCTTAGTGATTGACTCAACCATTGTTTGTGGAATATTTTGATAATGTTGACAATTGTGCCTATTTGTGCAGTTTACCTTAACAGGCATCTCTAACTTGAGTAGGTAGATTGATTGAATCTCCGCAAAGTTATAGGAGAAGGAAAAAGGCCGAAGGAAGACAATGATTTAAGTATTGTTTTCAGCAGGGCGGGATTTGATAATTTTGGCTGGGATACCAACGGCAGTTTGACCGGCTGGAATGTCTGATAAAACTACAGCATTGGCACCGATATTTACGTCGTCTCCCAAGTTTACTTTGCCGAGGATTTTTGCACCAGCGCCGACGTTAACCCGATCGCCCAATTGAGGAGATTCTAGCGGTTTGTCCAAATAGCGGTTTCCCAAAGTTACGCCTTGGCGTATAATGCAGTCGTCGCCGATCGTACAATATCCGTGAATAATAATAGCGTTTTGATGTTCAATCACCACGCGACGACCGAGCTTCACAGTGTAAGGCAAGTCTATCCCGTAACTATTGCGGACTTTTCGGTAGAGCGATCGATAAATAATGCTCAAAGGAGCTCGCAGTAATTTCGGTTCTACCTGCATTCTCCAGACGCCAAAACGCTGCACTGCTACGGCGCGAAATCCCGGTTTTGTCCAATCTCGACCATGAGCAATCCAGTCTTCTTTAATTTGCTGCCACAGTCCCATGCCGGGGTTTTCTACTTGATTTTCACTGGTGATTAAGTTTTGCTCAGTTACCATAAGCTCTAATTCACACTATTTCTTGTTTACTGTATTGCTAGATGCCCACGATATTAATTGGTTAATCAGGTTTTTGAGAAAAAAGCAACCCGGTTTTATCGCTCAAGAATACTAATTCCTGGTCTGCCTCTGCAAATATTTTGCTTTGCCTAGGTTAACCTGGTTTAGTTGGCTTTGACCGATTTACCAACTCCCTTTAAAAGTTTTTGGATTTTTCAATCTTACCCCCCTTAAAAAATACACTATTTAATACAAAATCCCTCAGCAATTGTGGTGGATCGCCATCTGGTTTGCCTTGAAGTACGCGACGCACCCTCCAGGCTGCAAAACCCGAAGCCCAAGATACATCAGTTAATGCTGTGTAAACCAAGCCGTAGTTTTTGATAAAGTACCTACGCCGGGAATCAAACCAATAAGTCGGCAGCCGCTTGGCGGGCTTTTTGGTGTCAGTGACGCCTGAGCTTTGGCCGACTAAGTGCACAACGCGACTTTCGGGTACGTACCAGCAACTCCAGCCAGCTTTGTTCGCTTGCAGACAAAAGTCCATTTCTTCGCAGTACATGAAATAAGCTTCATCCATCAAGCCAATTTTTTCAAATACTTCGCGACGGACGATCATGCTGGCTCCAGCTACCCAATCAGTTTGACAGGTTTCTTGGGAAATGGGAGGCGCTGCGGCCCAGTTGGCTAATAACTTGGATATAAAGCCTGTCCGCCAACCAAAATCGAGTTCTGTCAAGATGTTGTGAAACCGAAAAGCTGACTCCTGGGGCGTGCCGTCTGGGTCTTCCAAGCGGCTGCCGGCGATGCCGGCTTCGGGATGAGTGTCCATGAAATCGACGAGGGCTTTGAGGGCACCGGGGCGAACTATGGTGTCTGGGTTGAGCAGCAGGAAGTAAGGGGGGGGATTGGTGGATTGCAGGGCGGGACGGATCAGGGCGTTGTTGCCGAAGGCAAATCCGCCGTTACGGTCTAGGGGAACGAAGGATGCCCATTCATTCCAGCCTTCTGAGGCGATCGCACTACTAATTTCTTCGACGGATCGATCGCCTGAAGCATTGTCGGCAACTACAACTCGCATACCGGGCAGCGATTGAACTTCGCTAACTAGAGAGCGCAAGCAGTCAATTGTCAAACTAGAGGTTCGGTAGTTAACAATGACAACCAGCAGTGGATAGGGGTGATTGGACTCGCTGGCCTTGGACATAAGTACCGTTGTTTGTGTAACAACTTTTTAGCTCAAGTTGTACCCATCTGGCAAGCGGGAGCGATCGCCCGGAGTGCAGGTATCGCCTACTTTTTTGATTGCTCCAACATCATTAACAAAAGCTGCCACCGCTGCCGGTGCATTTCTTCGTGAGTCAGGCTGCGAGCCTTGTTCAGAGCTGCCATGCCCATATTTTGAAGTAGGTTCAAGTTTTCTCCCGACTGTTTGAGCAAGTTTGCTAAAGCAACGGGGTCATTGCAATTAGCGATCGAGCCTGTGATGCCGTTTTCGATGCAGTCGCGGAGTCCGGCTGTGTTGTTTGCCAGTACAGGTACGGCCTGGGAATAAGCATCGTATACGATTCTGGGCTGCTCGTCCGAGATGCTGGGAACCACAACAGCATGATATTGTTGCAGCCGCCCGAAGAATTCTCTGCCGTAAGGAATAGTTCCCAAAAGTTCGATCTGTACCGATTTTTGCATCGCCTTGCTTGCTGCTTGGCAGTTGCTTAACAGTTCGCCTTCACCTAGTATGTCCAGCTTGACGGCAATGTTTTGCTCGTCCAAGATTTTCATTGCTTCTAGGAGAACTAACAAGCCTTTATTGGGATGCAATCTGCCCGCAAATATAATTTTTAGTTGTTTGGGTGAGGGAGACAGTTTTTCGTGCCATATTTTTGTCGCGTCGGCTTCCGAAATAATATTTGCTTCATCTATCCACGAAGCATTAATTATGTGACTTTCTTTGTGTCGTTTTGTTAATAAACTTTGCTGGTATTCTGCCTGTGTAAAAATTGTCAAGTCGGCGCTGTTGATGCACCAGCGATTCAATGTTTCGTATATGTAAGCTTGGATTTTGGCTTTAATGCTGGCAGGGGGGCCCGGTGGCAGCCGCCACGGTGCGGACTCGACTATGAGCAGGTATGGTTTCCGCTGTATCAGGACTATTGGCGTCACTAACCATGCCATCGGAATCGGCCAGCCTGCTACGCCGCTATGTACGATATCTGAAGATGCGATCGCGCCCCAAAGCTGGGCAACCGTTGTCGGCAGCAGCAATATTGCTTTGGCCAAGCTATTTGCGGAGGGAAGGTCAATAAATTTAGCATCAGCAAATGATGTTTCCGAATCCACCTCTATTGTATTTTCTGGGGGGGTTTCTCGCACGCACGGAGATGCTAGCGTGAAGTTTTTCAAATACTTGAAGTGTTGGGTTAGGTCTTTAGCCCACATTAAATCGAGATACCTGCTGCCTTTGGAGTCGCAGGAGGATGGGATGTTGAGGACGAGCAGGTAGCGCTTGTCGATCGGCATCAAAGTCGGTTCTTTGGCCCCATCTTCTGTGATATTTAACGAGTTGGATTCCATAAAATACACTACGATTGAATGCGATATATCTACTTTAATGCCACCTTAGCCGATTTTTAGTATTAATTGAGACCCTAAACACGCAATTATATCGCCCAACAATACTGAAGTCAATTTTAAATCTCGCCGAGCTCCATCAAAGTCGATACTGCCTGTAGGCTTGACTTGCGGCTCGGTGCAGCAGCGAATGTCGGTAAACTAACCCCTTAGCGTCATCGGAATAGCCCCCGCCAATCACGCAGGCAACGGGATAGCCGCCAGCCAAACAGGCCATCAAAACTTGCATTTCCCGGCGAAATAAGCCCGTATCAGTTAAAGCTAATTTTCCCAGTTTGTCGCCGTGATGAGGGTCTACTCCAGCATCGTACAAAACTAAATCTGGCTTGACATTTGACAGCAAATCTGGTAAGAATTTATCCAATGTTTGTAAATATTCGTCGTCCTCCATACCCACAGGCAAAGGTACATCTAAATCGCCCTTTTGTTTAGTGCCGGGAAAATTGACTTCGCAGTGCATCGAGAAAGTAAAAACGCTGCTGTCATCTTGGAAAATTACGGCGGTTCCGTCTCCTTGGTGGACATCTAAATCGACAATTAAAACTTTGCGAACTAAACCAATTTTTTGCAAAACGCGAGAGGCGATCGCCAAATCATTAAAAATACAAAAACCCGACCCAAAAGCAGGGAAGGCGTGATGAGTTCCGCCCGCAGTATTGCAAGCCAAACCGTACTCTAAAGCGAGCTTGGCAGTTAGTACAGTTCCCGCCACCGCAGTGCAAGTGCGATTAGCAAGGGCGCGACTCCAAGGCAGACCAATTCGCCGAGTCGCTTTGTTATCGAGCGTCCCGTTGCAGTAAGCTTGAACATAGGAGTGGTCGTGGACTAATTCAATCCATTCTTGAGGCGGAAGTTCGGGAGCGTGAAATTGCGATTTATCTGCTACCCCGTCCGCGAGCAGCATCTGGTAAAGCATCCGAAACTTTGCCATCGGGAAGCGGTGATCCGGTGGCAGAGGTGCAACGTAATCTTCGTGGTAAATAATTGGTAAGTCCATTAAAATTATTGTATAACGAATGAATCTCCAATTGAACGCCTGCAATCTCAAATTTAAATTCGCTGGAGAACCTGTATATGCAACAACTAAAAACAGTCTGGCAGTCCGGCAGCACCGACCCCGAAAATGCTGACAATCTCGATAATATCAGTCAGTGGTGGGGAAACCTCAACGGCAAAGAAATTAGCTGGGTAGAGCGACTGATTCCGCAAATCGGCGGTCTGAGCGAAATTCACTGGCACCCCCAGCGTTTTGACGAAACATTTGTGATAGTCAATCCTGAAATTCGGGAGGAAACTCTCTATTGGTACATACCCGATTCTCCCGTCCGACGTAACAACACTGTTGACAAATTAGAACTTGACAATTTGCAACAGCAATTGTACATCTATCCTCAGTTGGAATCGGAACTGGTAATTCGCGTAGGCATTCCAGAAGTTAAATATCAAACACTTGAATTGAACAATCCCGAAATCGCCTTGGGCGAAGAAAATATGCTGCTGCTGTGGGAATCTGACCAAGAACTAGAAATTAAAATTTACTTCAGCGATAAAAATTTTGCTAAACTTAAGGAATTGCTGACCTAGAAAAGACCGATAAAATAGTTTATATCGTAGGCGTTGGGTGCGGGAGGATAGATATATAATCTTAGTCCCCTATAACTATCTTAAGACTGAGCGGCGGGTGCGTCAAAACCGAGGTTTTTCACAGCCATACTTTGTTGCAGCGACAAGAGTAAAACAACCGGTTTCTTCGCCTCGCGGTACGTCCCGGTGTGTATCTCGGCTAAAATCCTTTGAATGTGGCAGCAAAATGTCAAGAAACTGGCGTTATCCTCCTGGGACTTTTAATGCAAAAGTCAAGCAAAAAATAGTCCTGGACGCATCAACCCGGTTGTACGAAAATACTTGGTCGCAGCCCTTGAAAAAAGTTAAAAAACCCGGTTGCTTTGGTCGGGAGTGCCTAAGCGAGGATGGTTTTTCGGCCCACTTAATTGGGACATCAAATAAGGGGGTTTGTTGGGGAAATAAAATGTGGTTAAGTACGGTTAATTTGAGTGGAAAACTTAAGACAAGCCACCAATAAGTTTAAAAAATAGAAGGTGCGTTAGTTGATGGCTAATATCTAAAATTAATCCTCGATTTGCTGAGGTTGAAAAGGTTTTATAAATAATTACGAGCGGAAGGACTCGCTAAATTTATTAAATCATCAATCGGCTACTAGCACTAAAAAAACCACAATGGTCAGACAAAAAATGATATTTGACAAAGAAAATATTAACATTTTAATTATTGACGATCAACCCCACAACCTGCGGTTTATATCAAAGATATTGACGAGAGAAGGGTATAAAGTTCAGCGGGAGATTTCGGGAGAAATGGCGGTTAATGCTAATTATACAGTTCTCCCAGACTTAATTTTGCTAGATATTGCCATGCCCAAAATGAACGGATACGAAGTCTGTGTCCGACTGAAAGCTAATGAGGAAACGAGTGAGATACCGGTTATTTTCTTGAGCGTTTTTGATGATACTTTTCACAAAGTCAAAGCTTTTGAAGTCGGCGGTGTTGACTACATTACTAAGCCTTTTCAAGTGGAAGAAGTTTTAGTGCGGATCGAAAGTCAATTGACTATACAACAGCTATCAAAACAATTAAAACAGCAGAATGCCCAACTGCAACAAGAGGTAAAATTTCGCAAGCGGACAGAACAATCACTCCGGGAAAGTAAATCGCGGTTGCAGAAATTGGCTGTCAATATACCGGGAGTTCTTTATCAATTTATCAAGAAGCCCGATGGAAGTTTCAAGTTTGAATATATTAGTTATGCGTGTCGGGAAGTTTACGAATTAGAGAGTGAGGAAATATTAAAAAATCCCGACTTGTGCTTCGATCAAAATCATCCAGATGACCAAGAATATCTGGTAAAACAAATTGCTACTAGCGCCCAAACTTTAGAACCTTTTGCCTTTGAATGGCGGATTATTACACCGTCGGGGAAACTCAAATGGCTGCAATCTAATTCTCGACCAGAAATGCGCGATAATGGCGATATTGTTTGGTATGGCGTACTTTTTGATATCAGCGATCGCAAGCACGCAGAAATAGAAATGGCTGGAGCTAAAGCTGCTTTAGAACGGCAAGTTCAGCGAGAATTGCTGATTGCAAAAATAACTCAAGAAATTCGATCGAGCTTGCAGCCCGAACAAATATTTCAAATAGCTGCTACTCAAATCGGTCAGGCATTCTGCGCCAATCGCTGTTTGATTCATACTTACGTTACTACCCCCCAAGTCGATATTCCTATGGCGGCCGAGTATCTCGAACCCGATTGCCCATCTATTCGGAACGTACCTGTTCCAATTTGGGGCAATCCTCACGTCATACAAATGATGATACAAGATATGGCGATCGCCTCCAACAATGTTTATTCAGACCCTCTTTTGCAAGCTGTTCAACCGATTTGCCAGAAGGTTGGGTTAAAATCGATGCTGGCAATTCGCACTTCCTACCAAGGCATGGCAAACGGCGCTATCTGTTTGCACCAGTGCGATCGTTACCGGGAATGGACTCCCGAGGAAATCGACTTATTAGAAGCTGTGGCAGCTCAAGTAGGGCTCGCTATCGCTCAAGCTAAACTGATCGATCGAGAAAAAAACCGGCTTGAGCAGCTCGATCGGCAAAATAAATTGCTGCAAACAGAAATTCGCACCCGCATCTGCGCCGAGCAAGCTCTGCAGGAATCGGAAACAGAATTGCGGGCTATTTTTGCCGCCATGACTGACACAGTTTTAGTGAGAAATGCAGAAGGGCGCTGCATCAAAATCGCCCCGACAGCATCAACGAATTTGGTGAAACCTCCAAGCGAAATGATTAACAAAACGGCACACGAAGTCTTGCCAAAACCTATAGCAGATTTAGTATTAAATGCGATCCAACAAGCTCTAAAAACGAAGCAAACCCTCAATGTTGAATATAGCTTTCAAGTCGGAGAGCGCGACGTTTGCCTCGATGCTAAAGTTTCTCCGCTGACTCCTGATTCAGTGATTATCGTGGCGCGAGATATTAGCGTTCGCAAACAAACAGAATCCGCACTCAGAGAGAGCCAGCACTTCATTCAAGCGATCGCCGATTCCAATCCCAACCTATTGTACGTTTACGATGTAATTGAACAGCGGAATGTTTATACCAACCGACAAATTTCGACGATGCTCGGATATACCGCCCAAGAAATACAAGATATGGGTACAGCAATGATGTCAACGCTGATGAACCCCGAGGATTTGCCAGCTTTTTTTGAAAATATCCAAAAATGGGAGCGAGCCAAAGACGGCGATATCATTCAATTTCAATACCGAATGAAACACAAAAACGGTGAATTGCGGTGGCTGCACAGTTGGGATACAGTATTTCTCAGAACAGCAGATGGTAAACCCAAACAAATTCTCGGCACTGCTAATGACATCACAGACCGCAAATTAGCCGAAGAAAAACTGCTAGCATCGCAGCAAAGAATCTCATTTTTATTGCAGCAAACGCCGATCGCAGTTATCGAGTTAAACCTCAATTTAGAAATTATCACTTGGAATCCCGCAGCCGTTGCTATTTTTGGCTACAGCGAGCAAGAAGCGATTGGTCGAGTCGCCTCCGATTTGCTCGTACCTGAAAGCTACCGCCAGCAAATATCTGAGATTTTCAATCACGACTTGAACGCCAAATCCAGCGGCACTACCGAAAATCTGACTAAAGACGGCAGAATTATCATCTGCGAGTGGTACAATACTCAGCTAATTGACGATAACGGTACAGCGATCGGCATTGCTTTAATGGCTGTAGATATTACCGAACGCAAGCAAGCAGAAACCGAACTGCAAGAAAGTGCTTTACGACAGAGAGCGATCGCCCGCATCATTGAAAGAATGCGGCAGACTTTAGATATCCGAGAAATTTTTCACGCCACAACCCGAGAATTGCGCCAAACCATGAAGTGCGATCGAGTCGCAATTTACCGTTTCTATCCTGACTGGAGCGGCGAATTTGTAGCCGAATCCCGTGACCACAAGTGGGTTTCTTTCATCCAAGCACAGGAACTCGATTCTCACCTTACTGAAGGCGCTTTAGACAGCGACCGTTGCGTCGTCAAAGAATTAGATAGCCCCTCACAAGAAGTACGCGATACCTATTTGCAAGAAACCCAAGGCGGAGCCTACAGCCGAGGTACAACTTACCTTTGTGTCCCAGACATTTACAAGCAAGGATTCGATATTTGTTACATCCACTTACTAGAAAAATTCCAAGCTAAATCCTACATTATTGTACCAATTTTTTCCGGCAAAAAGCTCTGGGGATTACTAGCATCCTATCAAAATTCGGGTCCCCGCCAGTGGACTGAAGCAGAAATCAACGTTGCAGTTGATGTCGGTACTCAGCTAGGAGTAGCATTACAGCAAGCGGAATTGCTCGCCCGCACTCAAAGGCAGTCCATGGAACTGATTAAATCCAAAGAAAACGCCGAAGTTGCCAACCGCGCCAAAAGCCAATTTCTAGCTTCCATGAGCCACGAACTCCGCACACCTCTCAACGCCATTCTCGGTTTTTCCCAAGTCATGGCCCGCAACAGTTCTATCACGGCAGAACAGAAAGAATACATAGAAATTATTAACCGCAGCGGCGAACATTTGCTAGAACTCATCAATGATGTTTTGTCAATGTCCAAAATAGAAGCCGGTCAAATTACCATCAATCCCAGCCGCTTCAATCTCTACAACCTTCTCAACAGTCTCAAAGAAATGCTGCAACTAAAAGCCAACTCAAAAGGTTTGCAATTAATCTTGGAAAATACCGACGATTTGCCGCAGTACATTCAAACAGACGAAGCTAAATTGCGGCAAGTTTTAATTAACCTGCTCGGCAACGCGATTAAATTTACTCAACACGGAACTGTTACTTTGCGCGTCAGCAGCCAAGCTGAAAAAGACGCCACAGAAGAAAACAAATTCCAATTGTATTTTGAAATTGCCGACACCGGACCCGGCATCTCTCCCTCGGAAATTTCCACATTATTCAAGCCATTCGTGCAAACCGAAACAGGTCGGAAATCCATGCAGGGGACTGGCCTCGGATTGCCGATCAGCCAACAGTTTGTTCGGATTATGGGAGGAGATATTGATGTTGAAAGTCAACTCGGTCAAGGCACAACTTTCAGATTTAATATCTCGATTAGCTTAGTAACAGAAATTGATGAACAAGAAAAACCACCGATTAAACAAGTTATTGGTTTAGAAGCCGGACAAGACAATTATCGGATATTAATAGTTGAAGATGTAGCGGAAAATCGCCAACTGCTGCTTAAGCTCCTCGTACCGCTGGGATTTGAAGTCCGCGAAGCAACTAACGGTCAAGAAGCAATTGCTTTGCAGTCAACTTGGAAGCCGCACCTGATCTTAATGGATATGTTGATGCCAGTGATGGATGGTTACGAAGCGACAAGACAAATTAAGAAAACTCTAGAAGGTAAAGAAACAATAATTATTGCCTTGACGGCCAGTGCTTTTGACGAGCAGCGGCAGATAATTTTATCTGCTGGTTGTAACGATTTGATCTGTAAACCGTTTCGGGAAGAGGTACTCTTTGAAAAGATAGCGCATCACCTGAGCTTGCGTTATATTTATGAGAAAGAAAACTTATCTACTTCTTTTTCAACACCCACGCTGCTTAAAAGTTTGACCCCCGAGGATTTGAGTGTAATGCCCACAGACTGGGTGGTCGAGTTGCACCGAGCAGCACTTTGTGTTGATGACAACCGCATCCTCGAACTCATCGAGCAAATTCCCGAAACTGAGGCAAATCTCGCTAACGCTTTAACAGATTTAGTCGATAATTTTCGGATAGATATCATTATCGATTTAACTCAATTATATTATGATGAACGACCATCCATTACCAGCGACTCCTAAAGACATTCTGATCGTTGACGATCTGCCGGATAATTTGCGACTTTTATCCACTATGCTGACATATCACGGGTATCAGGTCAGGAAGGCTATTAACGGACACTTGGCTCTGCAAGGGGCGCAAATATCTCCTCCCGATCTAATTTTACTAGATATTAATATGCCGCAAATGAACGGGTATGAAGTTTGTGAGCAGTTAAAGTTAAGGGAAAAAACTAAAGATATTCCGGTAATTTTTATTAGTGCGCTAGATGACGTGCTGGAAAAAGTTAAAGCTTTTCAAGTAGGAGGAGTGGATTATATTACTAAACCGTTTCAAGTAGAAGAAGTCTTAGCCCGCGTCCAAAACCAACTTTCCCTTCGTTCGCTGCAATCCAAACTGCAACTGCAAGCTAGGGAACTGCACGATCGCAATTCTAGATTGCAGGAAGAAATCGCAGAACGGCAGCGGGCTGAAGAATCAATCCGGTTTTTGCTGGAAACTACGCGGGCGATCGGCGAAGCTGTAGACTTCCACTCAGCTTTAGAAGTAATTCTGCACCAAGTTGGCGAAACAATCGGATGGGATGTAGGAGAAGCTTGGATTCCCGATGCAGAAGGAACTGTGCTGCAATCTGCCCGCGGCTGGTATGCCAGCAACGCGAGGATGGAGGCGTTCCGCAGGCAAAGCGAACAACTGACATTTGCCATGAATATAGGGCTGCCGGGACGAGTTTGGGCATCCAAGCAACCGGAATGGGTAGAAGATATTTCCAGGGGCTACCCGCATTTTTTCCGAAGTCAGATAGCACTAGAACTCGGATTCCAAGCGGGTTTTGGCGTGCCGATTTTGGTAGGCGATGAAGTATTGGCAGTGCTAGTTTTCTTTAAAATTTCGTCTGGTGGGAAAGACGCCAGATTTATAGACGTTTTTAATGCTGTCGGCACTCAATTAGGTTCTTTGATTCAGCGCAAACAAGCAGAAGAATTGCTGCGTATTGCTCAAGAAAAATATCACAGCATTGTAGAAAATGCGATGGAAGGCATTTTTCAAAGCACGCCTTCAGGAGGCTATATCAGCGCTAATCCAGCTTTGGCAAAATTGTACGGTTACGACTCGCCAGAAGAACTGATGTCCGAGATTAACAATATTGCTCAGCAACTCTATGTTGACCAGGAACGCCGCCTCGAATTTGTCGCTGCTATGGATGCTGAAAATGCCGTTTCTGGGTTTGAATCTATGGTATGTCGCAAAGACGGGCGCCGGATTTGGGTGTCAGAAAATGTTCGGGCTGTTCGAGATTCAAAAGGTGAGCTGCTCTACTATGAGGGTACTGTTTCTGACATTACAGAACGCAAATTAGCGCAAGAAGCGCTCAAAGTTCAACAAGAACAAAGCGAGAAGTTGCTGTTAAATATTTTACCCAAACCAATCGCAGAACGCTTGAAGGCAGAGCAAAGCACGATCGCCGACAGTTTTGCCCAAGTAAGTGTTTTATTTGCTGATATTGTTGGCTTTACTGAGTTGTCGGCGAGAATGTCTCCCACCGAGTTGGTAAAGCGATTGAACGTAATTTTTTCGCACTTCGACCAGTTAGCTGAAAAGTACGGTGTGGAGAAAATTAAGACTATTGGCGATGCTTACATGGTAGTCGGGGGGTTGCCTACGCCGACACAGGCTCACGCCGAGGCGATCGCCCAAATGGCCCTGGGAATGCAGGCAAAAATAGCAAAGTTGTGCGCCGAGACAGGCGAAAAACTGGCAATTCGCGTCGGCATCAATTCCGGGCCAGTTGTTGCGGGAGTGATTGGTGTGAGCAAGTTTACCTATGATTTGTGGGGAGATACGGTGAATGTAGCGGCGAGGATGGAAGCTACGGGTTTTGCAGGCAGAATTCAAGTTACTGATGTTACTTATGAGCTTTTGAAAGATAAGTATTTGTTTGAGAGGCGAGGCGTAATTCCGGTAAAAGGTAAGGGGAATATGATGACTTATTGGTTGCTACAAAAAAAGTAAAAATTGCGAAGGAAGAAGGAAGAAGGAAGAAGGAAGAAGGAAGAAGGAAGAAGGAAGAAGGAAGAAGGAAGTTCGGCAACGGATTCTGTAACGGATGTAACGGATGTCAGGAAGAAGGAAGAAGGAGGAAGAATGAAGGAGGAAGAATGAAGGACGTTTATATGTTTATTTAACCTGATATCTTGCACCATTCTCAAGAACGGGCTAGAAGCCCGTTTCACTATTTGTTCAATGTTCTTGTGGCCCGTTGCTCCGAGGCCGCCCTTAGAGGGATTGTGCTGGTATGATCAAAGAAGTTAACGAAAATTTACATTAAGAGCCGTGACTGCACAACAATTAGTATCTGCAACGAGTTTTGAAAAGCTAATTTGGACTTGGAAAGGTCACAAAATCCAATATACCGTCCAAGGAACCGGCCGCCCTCTGATCTTGATTCACGGATTTGGCGCTTCGATCGGACATTGGCGGCAAAATATCCCCCCACTAGCGGCCGGCGGCTATCGCGTATTTGCTCTGGACTTGCTGGGATTCGGTGCTTCCGCCAAACCAGCCCTCGATTACACTCTGGAATTGTGGGAAGAATTGCTGACTGATTTCTGGGCTGATCTGGTACAGGAACCGGCGGTATTTGTCGGGAATTCGATCGGCGCTTTGCTGAGTTTGATGGTAGTCGCCAACCATCCAGAAATATCAGCAGGTGCAGTCTTAATCAACTGTGCCGGCGGGCTCAACCACCGGCCGGACGAACTAAATTTCCCGCTCCGAGTAGTAATGGGGACTTTTACTAAATTAGTTCGATCGCCCCTGATCGGCCCATTTATGTTCAACAACATCCGCCAAAAACACCGCATCCGCAACACCCTGCGCCAAGTCTACGGGAACCGCGAAGCCATCACTGACGAACTCGTAGAACTCCTCCACGCCCCCTCCTGCGAGCCCGGAGCTCAACAAGTGTTTGCCTCCATACTCACAGCCCCTCCAGGCCCTCAACCGTCAGAATTGCTGCCCAAAGTCGATCGTCCGTTATTGGTACTTTGGGGCGCAGACGACCCCTGGACGCCGATCGCCGGCAGCCAGATTTATCAACAATTGGCCGCCAACGATAAACCAGTGAAATTTGTTTCAATTCCCAACACAGGCCACTGTCCCCACGACGAGCGGCCGAGTGAAGTCAACGCTCTGATTTTGGACTGGCTGCTGGAATTGAAGTAAAATTTTTCTGCTCAATCCAACCCTTGGGCGATCGAGTCAAACCCTTGTATTGCAAGAGTTTTGCCTCGCTCCACCGCACCGACACCCCGGCAGCAGCCGACTCAAAAAACAATTTTTGGCAAAAGTATTGACACAATTTACTGAGTCAGCTATATTGATGGACGTGTGAGGAGCGAACCAGAAGAAGCACCGAGACGAAACACGGCCAGTCGTCGGTGCTTTTTCTGTTGAAACCCATTTTTAAGAGTTTTAAATTATCTATAATTCACATCCAGAAGATTTGTAAGCCCGCCCCGCCTTCTTCATTTCTTCCTTCGCGTTCTTAGCGTCTTCGCGGTTCGTTAAATAAATATTCGGATGTTGCAAACAAACTAATTAACTGGACTTAATCTCGAAAAATCAGAAATTGTGGATTTTTTTTATAATCAAAACTTGATTGCATAGAACTCAAAACTACACAGTTATATAATAATATCGTTTCCGGTTGCATCGGAATAATAAAATCGAGTCAACAGTTAACCGTCAACAGTCAACAGTCAACAGTCAACAATAATTCCGGTGCAACCGGAATTTATATAAATTAAATATTGTCGCTGGGTCGGGGCGGGTTGATATACATTTTTTCCAAATGTCGCTAAACCCGCCCCTGCGGTATTGGTGTAAAAATATCAACGATCGCCCAAAACAAATTGTTCGATCGCAGCCGCCACCCCATCTTCCTCCACATCCGGCGCCACCCAATCAGCAGCAGCCTTCACCGCATCAGGAGCATTGCCCATTGCCACGCCTACACCCGCGTAGGCAATCATTTCTAGATCGTTAAAATTGTCGCCGATCGCCATCACATTCGCCGCCTGTAAACCCAAAAGTTCCTCCGCTAAATACTGCACCGCATCTCCCTTATTCGCCAAAGGATGCGTAGCTTCAAAAAAAGTAGCAACCGATCGAGTCAAATAAAGCTCCGCAGGCGTGTAGCGCAGGCGCATACTGCTGAGCAAGCCGTCGAGTACCCCCGGATTGTCGCACAAAGCCAAAACTTTCGTCGGTTCCCCCGGAAGATCTCGCCGCAAATCTTTAATCACCATTGGTTCAATGCCCGATCGTTCGGCATAAATTCGGGTAGCTGCGGTAATTTCCGGCACGTAAAGTTGGTCGTCAATGTAGAAATGGATCGAAAGGAGCGATCGCAAATGCGGTTCTTCAAAATGGTCTAACAGTTGCAGAGCAGTTTGTTTCGACAGGGGCAAGTGCCGCAGCCGTTTTTGAGTAGCGTGATCTTGAATCCATGCGCCCTGGTAGCAAATCAGTGGCAATGTTGAGCCGATGTCGCGGTGAAAACGCAAAGCTGAGCGGTACATCCTGCCCGTAGCGACGGCCACTTTCACTCCCCGCGACTCGGCAGCCAAAATTGCCTGCTTGACTGGTTCTCGGATGGTATTTGACAAACCTGCGATCGTGCCGTCTATATCCACTACCAGCAATTGAATGTCTGCGGTGCCCAAAGCGCGATCGGTCGCATTAGCTGGATTTGAGGCAGTTATATTCTGCATGATTTTTTTAGATTTTAGCTGTTGATTTGCACGCACCCGTTTATTTTGCCACTGGCGGGATAGCAAAGTGCGACTTCTGATTTTTTGAAGACTAAAATATAGATAACTAAATAAGCGACAAAAAAAGTATCTAGGACGACTCTTTAGGGAGGGATTTAGCTAAGCTATATAATAGTAGCCAGTTTACTGCCGTAAAAACCGCACTCGACAGGCAATGTGTATTTTCACTTACTTAATAATACTTGTGGCCAAAAACAATGCAACTCTCAGCCCGCGCTCCAAACCCTTATATCATCAATCATTCCCAATCTAAAATCTAAATTCTAAAATCTAAACTTGTATAACCGCATCTTTGAAATTACCCCCAACTATCATGATTTCTATCCCAGGATACCGCATTGACGGAGAACTTTATACAAACCCTCACACAGTTATTTATCGAGGGATGCAGCTTGAGGAACAAAAACCCGTTATCCTCAAAACTCTCACACCCTCATACCCTACCCCAGCGCAAATATCCCAACTGCTGCACGAATCCGAAATTCTTAAGAATTTGAATTTCCCCGGAATAGTCAAGCTTTATAAAATAGAAACATACAATCACTTTCCTGTTTTAGTTTTAGAAGATTTTGGTGGGATTTCCCTAAAAGAGTTTCTCAGCAACAACCAGCTAGAGTTACAACAATTTCTGCATATTGCCATCAAACTAGCAGAAACTATTGGGCAACTCCACGAGCACCACATTATCCATAAAGATATTAAACCCAGCAATATTATTGTCAATATCGAGACAGGAGATGTCAAGATTGCTGATTTTGCGATCGCCTCCCTGCTACCGGGCGAAAACCCCGCCCCCAGCCATCCCCATTTACTCGAAGGCACTCTCGCCTATATGTCTCCTGAACAAACGGGACGCATGAATCGGGCGATCGACTACCGCACCGATTTTTATTCTTTAGGCGTCACCTTTTATGAGATGCTTTGTGGCGAATTGCCTTTTAAGGCGATCGATCCTATGGAATTAGTACACTGCCATATTGCCAAAACGCCAGTTTCTCCTTGGGAAAACAGAAAGCAAAAAGTACAAAGCAGAAGCATCGAAGGCAGAATCAATCAAGTAGGAACCAAGGAGATTCCTCAAGTCGTTTCCGATATCGTCATAAAACTCTTAGCAAAAACAGCCGAAGACAGGTATCAAAGTGCTTTCGGACTTTTGTACGACTTGGAAAATTGTCTCAATCAACTGCAAACAACAGGCGAAATTTCCCACATAACCCTCGGCGAACAAGATCAGTCAAGTCACCTGCAAATTTCGCAAAAATTTTACGGGCGAGAAGTAGAAGTTAATATGCTTCTCAGTATCTTCCAGCGGATGAGGCGAGGCAATACAGAAATTGTGCTGATTTCTGGTTCTGCAGGTGTGGGCAAATCGTCGTTAGTATATGAAGTTTACAAGCCGAATCGGCGGGAAAACGGGTATTTTATTGACAGCAAATTTGAGCAATTTAAGCGCGATATTCCCTACGCTTTTTTGCTCCAAGCTTTTCAGGATTTGTTGCGACAAATATTCACAGAAAATGCCGCCGAAATCCATGTTTGGAAAGAAAAAATTTTAAAAGCACTCGGCGGCAACTGCCAAGTAATTATTGAAGCTATTCCCGAAGTAGAACTGATTGTCGGGCCGCAGCCCCCCGTCCCCGATTTAGGAGCAAATGAATCTCAAAATCGCTTTAATTTAGTATTTCAAAACTTCATCCGCGTCTTTGCTCAAAAAGAACACCCCCTAGTAATTTTCCTGGACGACTTGCAGTGGGTCGATTCAGCATCTCTCAAGTTAATAGAACTGCTAGCCACTGACCTGGGAACTCAATATTTATTAATAATTGGAGCTTATAGAGAGCAGGAAGTAGATGCAAATCATCCCCTAATGCTGACCGCCGAAGCAATAAAAAAAGCAGGCGGCACTGTGAGGGCGATCGCCCTTTCGCCTTTAGATATAAGCAGCGTCAACCAATTTGTTGCCGATACTTTGAACTGCGCCCCAGAAAAATCCCTAAGTTTAGCAGAATTGCTTTTACGAAAAACCGCTGGAAATCCCTTCTTTTTAACTCAATTAATAAAATTTCTTTACTCGAAAAGTTTGATTCAATTTAAACTTTCACCCTCGAATAATTTGGTCGAGCTAGCTGAACCTAACCTGTCGGGCTTAGCGCAACCAATCTCAGAGCAAATTGTGAAAAAATGCCATCTTACAGGCGAGTGGCAGTGGGATATCGAACAAATACAAGAAATGGGAATAACTGACAATGTTGTAGAATTAATGATAGACAACATTCAGAAACTTTCAAAAAAGACCCAGGAACTGCTTAAATTAGCCGCTTGTATCGGGAACAAATTTGATTTAGAAACTATCTCGACAATCGCCGAAAAACCTCTCGCTTCCGCAGCAACAGACCTCGGTGAGGCACTTCAGTCCGGTCTGATTTTGCTCGTGAATAACGCCTACAATATTCCGATCGCACTAGCAGCAAGCACAGAAGTAACAGACACAATATCTAGAGACTTTACCGATAAATTTTCCCTACCAGTGGCTGATGTTTCGAGCGCCACTTACAAATTTTTGCATGAGCGAGTGCAGCAAGCAGCTTATGCTTTAATATCCGATTATCAAAAACAAAAAATCCATCTCAAAATAGGCAACTTTTTACTGCATAATTCACCGCCAGAGCAATTAGAAGAGCATATTTTTGATACCGTAAACCAACTAAATTTAGCGAAAGAAATCATCCGCAGCCAATTAGAACAATTTCAATTATGCCAATTAAATTTAATTGCAGGTCGCAAAGCAAAAGCAAGTGCAGCTTACGAACTTGCCCTCAAATATTTAACCGCAGGTATTGAACTGCTTCCCCCCGAAAGTTGGCAAACTGACTACGACTTGACTCTGGCACTCTACGAGTCAGCAGCAGAAGCTGCTTACCTCAATACCGACTTTGAAGCAATGGAAAAATGGGCGAGAATTGTCCTGCAACACGCAAAAAATGAACTAGACAAAATCAAAGTGTTTGAAATCAGAATCATAGCTTGTGCGATGCAAACCCAACTCCAAGAATCGGTAAAAATTGGTCGGGAAGCACTAAAAATGTTAGGAATAAACTTTCCAAAATCGCCGATTCCCCTCCACATTCAGCAAGCAATGGCTAAAACAGCAGCTTATTTAACCGAAATAAAAATAGAAGATTTAATTAACTTGCCGATGATGACAAACCCGCACAAATTAGCAACTATGCGTGTGCTTTCCAGTATGTTTTCAGCTACATTTATAGTTGAACCTGTGCTGCTGCCGCTGATTGTGTGCGAGCAAGTTAATTTATCTATTAATTACGGAAACTCTACTTTTTCTGCCTTCGGTTATGCTAATTACGGAGCAATTTTAAAAGGAATAGTTAGAGATATTGAATCGGGCGATCGGTTTGGTCAATTAGCTTTAAATTTGAGCGAGAGATTAAATGCGTTAGAATTCAAAAGCAAAACGCTTAATTTAGTAGCATTCATTTTGATGAACGGCAAGCATCACGTTAAAGACTCTTTGCCGCTATTAGAGGAGGCCTATCAAAGCGCGCTAGAAAATGGGGATTTAGAATCTGTCGGATATTCAGCCGTAAATATTTGTCAGTCTTTGTATTTCATCGGTCAAGAATTGCCACAACTGGAACGGAGAATGGTAAGTTACAACCATTTGCTGTTTCAACTCAAGCAAGAAACTGTATTGACTTGGAATCAAATATATCGGCAAAATATTTTGCAATTGATGGGAAAATTGGAAAGTCCACCCCTGGTATTAGGTGAAGCATACAGCGAAGAAAAATTGTTGTCGCTGCTGTTGAAAGCTAACGATCGGGTGGGACTACAGCACTTTTATTTGCAAAAATTAATACTAGCCTATTTATTTGGAGATACCGCTACAGCGCTAGAAAATGCAGCGCAAGCCGAAGTATATTTAGACGGAGTTGCAGGCTTTATTAATGTTTCTGAATACCAGTTTTACGATTCTTTAGCCCGCCTAGCCGCCTATCCATTTGCAACAGAGGAGGAACAAGAAGAGCATATTTTTTACGCGGTCAGTAACCGGAAAAAACTGCAACAAAAAGCGCTTTCGGCGCCCATGAATCTTCAGCACAAATGCGACTTACTTACGGCAGAAAAAGCGCGTGTTTTGGGCAATATTGAGAGAGCAATGGAATATTACGATCGCGCAATTGAAGGAGCCGAAGAAAACGGATACATACAAGTACAAGCACTAGCAGCAGAATTGGCAGGAGCATTTTATCTATCCATAGGAAGAGAAAAAAATTCTAAAACTTACTTGACAGAAGCGCGTTATTGCTATCAGCGCTGGGGAGCAACAGCAAAAGCAGCGCATTTAGAATCCAAATACTCGCACTTGCTAACTTCTGGCTCGATTTCAACTAATATTGAAACTCACAAATCTACCAGCAGCGCTTCTTCCACTACGAACGACGCTGCAGGCGTGCTAGACTTGACTACCGCAGTGAAAGCATCGCAAACCTTAGCGGGCGAAATAGTTCTAGACAAACTGCTGGCCAAAATGATGAAAATCGTTATTGAAAATGCCGGGGGGCAACGAGGGTTTTTAATACTAGAAAAAGAGGGTCAATGGGTGATTGAAGCATCAGGATCTGTAGATGTCGATCGCGTTGCTGTCATGCAATCAATTCCGATAGATTTTGTAGCCGACGATCGAGAAGTAACTTTGCTGGCAGTTGCAGTTGTGAATTACGTCGCCCGCACCCAGGAAAGTATAGTTTTAAACGATGCCAGCCGCGAAGGACAATTTACTCGCACACCCTATATAATGGCGGTTCAACCTAAATCAATTCTTTGCACTCCGTTAATTAATCAAGGTCAACTCACTGGGATTCTATATTTAGAAAACAATCTGACTACAGGCGCTTTTACCCAAGACAGGTTAGAAATATTAAAACTGCTGTCTTCTCAAATTTCTATCTCCATCGAAAATGCCCAACTTTACGCCAATTTGCACCAATTCAATCAGAATCTCGAAAATTTAGTACAGCAGCGTACCTCCGAGCTCTCCCAAACTTTAGCAGACTTAAAATCGGCTCAAAATAAACTGGTAGAATCGGAAAAAATGGCTGCCCTCGGAGGATTGGTGGCAGGTGTGGCCCACGAAATCAATACTCCCATTGGCATCGGCATCACCGCCGCCTCCCTGCTTGCTGAAAAAGCCACAAAGTTTTTTGAGGTTTACAGTAACGGGCAAATAAAACGTTCCGAGTTAGAAAAGTTTCTGGATACCGCCATGCAAAGCAGTAATATGATCTTATCTAACCTCACGCGGGCGGCCGACTTGATTCACAGTTTTAAAGAAGTAGCTGTGGATCAGTCGAGCGAGTTAAAACGCACGTTTAATGTTAAAAACTATCTAGAGGAAATTTTGACATCCTTGACAGCCAAACTAAAAAGAACTAAACACAAAATAGAGATTAAGTGTGATGAAAATATTGTAGTGGACAGTTACCCCGGCGTAGTGTGTCAAATTGTGACAAATCTGGTGTTGAATTCCCTAATTCACGCCTACGATGTAGAAGACGAAGGAGTTCTGGCGTTTGATTTCAAACTAGAGGGCGATCGGCTAATATTTGAATATGCCGATAACGGCAAAGGAATTGACCCAGAAAATCTCAGTAAAATTTTTGAACCGTTTTTTACCACCAAAAGAGGTCAGGGAGGCACGGGATTGGGACTGCACATTATTTATAACCTTGTTACTCAAAAACTAAAAGGCACAATTAGCTGCACAAGTCAAGTAAATAAAGGCACAAGATTTATGATTGAATTTCCCGCTAAAATGAGCAGTTAGTTATTAGACCGCCAACATGGATATAAGTTTTATATAGGAGAACGATATATGTCAGAAGCTAGTAAAAACCTGTTGGCTGCAGGCGATGACGAATTAATCCCAGCGGGCGACGATGAATTAATATTTGCCGAGGAAGACGAGGCGGAAGAAAAACCGCTAGAAGAAAGTTGGAAAATATTAATTGTCGATGATGAAATAGAAATTCATAATATTACTAAATTAGCATTAAGCGATTTTAAATTTGAAGGTAAAACTATAACATTTATTAGCGCTTACTCAGGAAAAGAAGCTAAAGAAATAATCCAAAATAACTACGACATAGCATTGATTTTACTTGATGTAGTTATGGAAACAGAAGAAGCAGGCTTGGAAGTAGTTAAATACATCCGCGATATTTTAAATAATCAAATTGTGCGAATTATTTTACGAACTGGACAGCCCGGACAAGTACCAGAAGATGTAGTAATTGTCAGCTACGATATCAATGATTACAAAACCAAAACAGAACTTACTAACAAAAAATTATTTACCACAGTAGTCACCGCACTGAGAGCATTTAGATCGCTCAATCAAATCGAATCCAGCAAAAGCGAACTAGAAAAAATTGCCGCTGCATCAGCCCGTTTTGTACCGCGTGAATTTTTGAAGTTTCTCAAAAGAGAAAGCATCGTTGATGCCAGACTAGGAGACTCTGTACAAGCAGAAATGACGATTATGTTTGCCGACATTCGCTCATTTACAAGTCTGTCAGAAAGTATGTCTCCCCGAGAAAACTTTGAATTTCTTAACTCTTACTTAAGCCGAGTTGGCCCAGTTATCCGCCAGTACAACGGTTTTATAGATAAATACATTGGTGACGGGATTATGGCTTTGTTTCCTAACAGGGCTGAAGATGCTGTGCAAGCAGCAATTGAGATGCAGCAGCAAGTAAAAATTTATAACAGACACAGGCAAAACAGTGGCTATCAACCTATTTCGATAGGGATTGGCTTGCATACGGGGACTTTAATGTTAGGTACGATTGGCGAAGCGGAACGAATGGAAAGTACGGTGATTTCTGATGCCGTTAATTTAGCTTCCCGCGTGGAAGGATTGACAAAGCTTTATGGAGTTAGTATTGTAGCTAGCGTCCAAACCCTTTGCCGGATAGACGATCCTCAACATTACAAGTGCCGATTTCTCGATCGCGTTCAAGTAAAAGGAAAACAAACACCTGTTGCTGTATTTGAAATTTACGATGGCGACTCGGCGACAATGATCGAACTAAAAGCACAAACTCAAACTTATTTTGAACAGGGAATTTTTTTTCACTACCAGCAGCAATTCGCGCAAGCAAGGCAAATGTTTCTGCGCGTTTTGCAAGTCAACAAGTATGATAAGGCAGCAGCTTTTTATGCAGAAAGGTGCGATATGTTGATGAAGAATGCAGTCATTATGACTCTGGAAGGAATAGAGATATAGGGAATAGGGCATGGGGCATGGGGCATGGGGCATGGGGCATGGGGCATTGGGAGTTGGGAGTTGGGCATTGGGAATTGGGCCGAAAAGAATTAGGAAATGGGCATCACCTAAGATAGTGAACAGTGAACAGTGAACAGTGAACAGTGAACAGTGAACAGTGAACAGTGAACAAATAACTTAATTTATGCGCTTCAAATCCCTTGATGTTTTTCGCGGAATTGCGATCGCCTCGATGATTCTAGTCAACAACCCCGGCAGTTGGAAACAGGTGTATCCGCCGCTAGAGCACGCAGAATGGCACGGCTGCACCCCGACAGACTTAGTATTTCCGTTTTTCTTATTCATCGTTGGCTGCGCGATGTCTTTCTCGCTGTCTAAATATATTCAAAATTATCCAAAAACCGGAATAGAAACCTCAAAATTTACACAAACCAAGGAAAAATCAGCATCTGCTAAAAACCCTCTTCCTTCTTCCTTCTTCCTTCTTCCCTCTTCAAATATTTACTGGCGAATTGCCCGCCGCGCCGCGATTCTATTTATATTAGGATTGCTGCTAAATACATCTTCGATCGCCCTTGACGTACTTCTCAACAGCGCCCCGGTGGAAAACTTCGGTAAAATCCGCATCATGGGAGTATTGCAGCGCATCGGCTTAGCTTATTTCATCAGTGCGATCGCGATTCTCAACCTTTCCCCCCGCAATCAAAAACTGCTCGCGGTTGCCGTGCTTTTGGGCTATTGGGCTGCATTAACCGTAGTGCCTGTAGGGGGGTACACTGCCGGCGAACTCACGCCAGAAGGAAATTTAGGGGGATATGTCGATCGGCTAATTCTCGGTAGCCAACACCTGTACAAAGGCGGCCCCTTCGACCCCGAAGGATTGTTGAGTACCTTACCCGCAGTTGTCACAGTCCTCACAGGCTACTTTACCGGAGAATGGCTGCGAGTACAGCAAATCAAAACCCGCACCAGTATCAACTTAGCAATCTGCGGTCTCAGTTGCGTGGTAATCGGCCACTTGTGGGGATTTCTATTTCCGATCAACAAACAACTTTGGACAAGTTCCTATGTAGTGTTTACCGCTGGTTGGGCGTTGCTATTGCTAGCAGCTTGCTACGAAACAATAGAAGTGCGGGATTGGAAATGGGGGAGACCGTTTGAAATCATGGGAGTGAATGCAATTTTCCTGTTTGTTGCTTCCGGTATAGTTGCCCGAATTCTCTTAAAAACTCATATCGGTACTGGTGCAAATGCTCCAACAACTTACACTTGGATTTATGAAAACTGGTTTTTGCCGTGGGCCGGGCCGCTGAATGGTTCCCTAGCGTTTGCCGTGACTGCGGTATTATTTTGGTGGTTAATTTTGTATGGAATGTACCGCCGAGGTTGGGTGATTAAAATTTGAGTAGTTTAGTATGTAGTGGATCTAACTCTTTTCTGGCTAGCGCCTGATCTACTTGAATCGGAGTGTGCGAGGTACTAGATGCTTGAAAGGGAGACTTCCTCTGGCAAGTAGTAGCTAATGGGGCTTGACATACAAAAGCCTTTTGCGGTAATATACACCATAAAATTTATTCTCCAAATACTATATAAAAACTTACCAATAAAGTAGTAGTCATCTAAAAAGAGAAGAGGTGAATAGTTATGGCAAGAATGATTCCTCAAAAATTATCATCAACAACTAAGAGCTACGCAGAAAAGACTCTCTTCCAGATTTTTGAAAAAAATTTGAGTGATGACTACGTTGTTTTTCATGGAGCATGGTGGCAGCACATCAAATATATCGTTCAAGATAGGGAAGCTGACTTCATCATTATTCATCCCGATCGAGGAATTATTATACTAGAAGCCAAAGGAGGGCAGATCGCCTACGATCATCTGAATATGGCATGGTATCAGAACCAATACAAGATGAAGATATCTCCTTTTCAACAAGCTAGAGAAATTAAGTATAAGTTTTTGGATTTTCTCAGTAAACACGACGAATTTAAAAATAAAGATTTTTGTATTGGACAATGTGTGGCTTTTCCTGATATGGATGACGTGGCAAATAATCTACCCTCGGAAGCACCTCAAGAAATCTTACTTTTACGTCCTCAGTTAGGAAATATTAGTGGCTGGATATCTTCTGTTTTCGATTATTATAGAGCGGCAGGAAATTTTCCAAAACTTGGACAGCAGCGGACAGATTCAATCATTAACCTCATATCTCCAAGTACAGTGTTCAAAAAATTTATTGTTAATGATATTGGTGAAAACAACCAAGAAATTCTGCAATTAACAGAACAGCAATTCGATATCTTGAATAATTTGTGCTTCCATTCTCAGTGCATTGTTTTGGGCTGTGCTGGTTCAGGGAAGACTCAGTTAGCTATAGAAAAAGCAAGAAGGTTATGCCAACATAAGGTTAGAACGCTCGTAATATGTAAATCTAATAATCTTTCTCTTTATCTCGCTGCTGCTTTACAAGATGAAATTACAGAGGGTTACTGTGTAGTTTATAGTTATGAAGAAATACAACCCCAAAAATCTCAGTTAACATTTGAGTATACAGCAATCATCGTTGACGAAGGACAAGACTTTGAGCAAAAGGAAATTAACGATTTGAAACAGTTGATTCCTGATGATGGAATATTCTACATTTTTCAAGATAGTAATCAAAAAATTTCAAAAAATGCAAATAGATGCGCCCTTCAAGTAAACCCGACTGTCTTAAATAAAAACTGTCGAAATACTCACAAAATCTTCAAACATGCCGAGAAATTTGTATCCTGTATTTATGAAAGAAAGAGTTCATTAATTGAAGGAAGAGAAGTAATACATCAGATATATGAAGAGACAGATGATATCTTTAGTCTATTAGAAAAAGATATTACCGAGCTAGTGAATAAGGAGAATGTTTCTCCGGCTCAGATAGTTATATTAACTGATATGTATCCATCATCAAAGTCCCTACTTTCACAATATTCGCATATCGCTCGTTTTTATCTTAAGCCATATTCATTTTCCGATAAAGATCAAAATACTATTCATTGGTCGAATATAGGGATGTATAAAGGACTAGAAAGTGATGTTATAATGTTATTTTTTGAAAAAGAAAAGAATTTGATATTAAGTAATTGGGATATCGCAGATAGGTATGTGGGATCTACAAGAGCAAAAAGCTTGCTTGTTATTTATGAACCTCCCGATCGAGATATTGATTTTTAAGATGGGAATTTTACTGACAATTCAAGTCTTCAGATTCATATTCTATTTCACTCTCTTCCAAAATCTCTTCAAAAGAAGCTAACCCTGGAGAATGATTTTCATATAAAGTTCCTATCTGATAAACAGCCTGTTGGATCGGTTTTGGTATGGGACGCTTTAAGTTATGAGATACAAAGTCTTGCAAATGTCGATGATCGCGGTCTCTGAACATCAGATAATAAGCATATATACAATTCAACTGCAATGCGATACAATTGATTTTCATTAACTTAGTTATATGTTCAATAATTCTATTTCGGAGTTTTTGATTCATCCCTATTCTTTCTATATAGGGTAAGCCCCCCTTTCGTGAATTAACCAGATGATGAATAATTCTAGTTTTGATAAATACATTAACAAGTTCATCATCAAATACTTTAAAAAGATATTTAAGGCTGATGTTTTGAATATCATTACTATAATTTTGTGATATAAATTTTACCCACAACCAAGAGTAATAGCTCCAATGTTTTGGGTATTTTTTGGACAATATATAAAGAGATTCCATCTGCTGACTAAATGCTTGATTTTCAAGTTTCGCGCCTAATTTAATGCCATTCAAAAAAACACAGATTTTTTTTGCTTTATCTTCATCATCAATATCGTTTATTTTTATAACTTTCTTTGGATATTTTAAAAAATATAATTTCTCATATTGCTCACTTGCTTGTTTAGAATCAATTTCTTTAATGATTTGGGTTTTATCTAGCTTTTTTTCTGGCTGGCTTTCATTAGAACTCTCTTCTTGACAGGGCCTTCCATAAATGCCACTTTTATTTGAATGTTTAATGAATTTAATAATTTGTTCTTGAGCTTCTATGATTTTGGTTTTTGAAGTATTCAAATTTAGTCCTATTTTTAGAAGAAATTCTTGTAGGATTATTAACACCTTTAATGAATCACTTTTATTGTTTGTAAAAACTCTAAAATCATCTACATATCTGCCGAAATTTATACCTAAATTGAATAATGCTTCATCCACTTCATTAAGAAATATATTAGCTATAAAGCCTTCGGCTGAATTTCCTATCGGTATACCTTGGCTATTATATGTTTCACATAATTTTCCGTCCACCATTGAATAGTAACAAGTTTTGAATTTCAATGTCCTACTAAATAGAATCATAAAATGACTTTCATTAGTTATGTTTAGTTTTTGTGAAATTGCTGACAGGAGATATTCATGAGATATAGAGTCATAAAAAGATGATATGTCGGTTTTCAGCAGACAAGTGCTATTTTCGACTTGGGCAAATTGCCAATCTATAAACTCTTGAAATCCTGCATAGTGAGGCATATATAAATATCTCTTGGATCTCTTATTTTTTATATTTCTATCAAGACGATGTGAAAAGCAATTGTGAACAAACGTAAAATCCAATAGTTCAGCTAATACAGATACAAAAATAAATTTGATTACTAAGTCTTTGAAGGGAGTGTATATCATCCTTCTGAAGAACATATCTGATTTTGGTAGATAGAATGAAAACGCAGTTTCTGGTTCATACAAACTGGGATTTTCCAGAGATGATTCAATTTCTTTAAATAATTTTTCTTTATTTTGTCTGTAGTAAGCTATTTCAATAAAGTTGCAGTAGGCATCTTCTTTGATTTGGTAGTAAATAGCATATACATAGGCTTTTTCAAAAACTTCTCTTTTCTTGAGCTGTTCAATCCAAAAATCTTGATTCATTAGTTTAATTAATTTAAATGTTACCTATCAGCAAAGGATTCAATGAGTCAGGGCAAATCCCGAACGGCGGAGGGCATCAAGGGAAGGATTGCCGATCGCACTTCTAATGATATGAGAAAAGGGCGATCGATCTTTCTAGCAAAACACCAGTTTAAGTTAAAATTGAAGGCATGAGCAAGTTTTTAGGCCGACTATCGCTCAGGAAATCTATATCCAAGTTGTCCGCACTTTGTCACTAACAGAGCGGCTGCGCTTGGCAACTCTTATCCTCAACGAGTTATCGCAGCCAAATCTCGCTGTAGTCGAGCCAAGTGATACCTGGACTGAGGAAGATTGTCTTGATGTCACAACCTTTT
Organism: Microcoleus sp. D2_18a_D3; assembly: GCF_036702455.1. Taxonomy (NCBI): domain Bacteria; kingdom Bacillati; phylum Cyanobacteriota; class Cyanophyceae; order Oscillatoriales; family Microcoleaceae; genus Microcoleus; species Microcoleus sp. D2_18a_D3. The sequence goes on along the minus strand of NZ_JAUBTK010000021.1, from coordinate 65,111 downwards.
CTTTGCAATACGCAGCTACTATCTTTCATAGCGACCCCGATATTTTAGGTGGAACTCCTGTCTTTATTGCTACTCGCGTCCCGATCGAGACTCTACTTGATTATCTCGAAGCTGGTGATTCGGTCGATGAATTTTTCGACCATTTTGCTAGTGTCAGCCGCGATCGAGCGATTTCAGTTCTCGCAACGATACGATCGCCACATAACAACGTTGATTGATGTCCGCTTCCTCAACATTGATCGCCTGCGGGATCGGAAATCCGATCGCACCCCCGCCACAATTTCCACAAATGACCGCCCCCATCCCTTCCAGCTAAAGGATTTTGCCGATTTCTCGATCGCGCGCCACCCCTCCCTAACTATAAATGAGCCCTAATCGCTAAAATTAAAAAAAGATACGTAATAGGCAGGCAGGCGTCAATGATCCCAACAGTTATAGAACAATCCGGTCGCGGCGAACGCGCCTTTGACATTTATTCGCGACTCCTGCGCGATCGCATCGTCTTCTTGGGCCAACAGGTTGACTCAGACTTGGCTAACCTGATCGTTGCCCAATTGCTATTTTTAGACGCCGAAGACCCGGAGAAAGATATTTACCTCTATATCAACTCCCCAGGGGGTTCGGTAACAGCAGGTATGGGCATTTTTGACACGATGAACCACATCCGCCCCGACGTTTGCACTATTTGTCTCGGTTTGGCAGCCAGCATGGGCGCTTTTCTGTTGAGTGCCGGCGCTAAAGGCAAGCGGATGAGTTTGCCTCACTCCCGGATTATGATCCACCAACCTCTCGGCGGAGCTCAAGGACAAGCAACCGATATTGAAATTCAGGCAAAAGAGATTTTGTACCACAAACGCCGCCTGAACGAACATCTTGCCAACCATACCGGTCAGCCGCTTTCCCGCATTGAAGAAGATACCGAACGGGATTTCTTCATGTCGGCTGAAGAAGCAAAGGACTACGGATTAGTCGATCAAGTGATCGATCGCCGTCCTTCCGCCAGCCGCCCGATCGCCGCTGTCGTCTAAATAAAAAGTTAAAAATCAAAAATGAGGAAATATTCTTCATTTTTGATTTTTAATTTTTAACGTTCAAAAGTAGCTCTTTAATGGATAAACGGGTGGCGAGAAACCGGGTTTTTTACCCTAATCTTTGGTTCTCAACCTTAATCTCTGTAAAAAACCCGGTTTCTTTAATCTAATAGCCTCCAGCGCCTTGTTTAGTTGCCGAATTCCTAGGGCAAAGATTCGAGATATTGCAGGAAGTCGAGCAATTCTACTTGATTTAAGAAATGGCGCGCTTCTTTGCCATAACCTTGTTTGAGATAATCTTTTCCTTGGCTGGGACTCCAGTTCAACCGCTTGATTTCCTCAGTGGTTCTGCTGTAGATTTCCAGATATTCTAGGAAATCTCCCAACTGTTCGCTAGAAAGCTCTCTCTGCGACGACTTGCCGTAATTGTGTTCGAGACAGTCAGTTTCTTGTTTCTTAGTCCATTTCAAGCGCCTGAGAATTGCCTCTATTTGGGCGATCGTATCCGAATTATCCTCGATCGCATCGCTGGGAATTCCCACTGCGATCGGTTGCAATTCCCTGACTTCGGCCGCACCCTGTAGCAGTTCACTTTGGCTAGAAGTCGGCACCTCCAGTTCCTGAAGTGGTTCGCCGTAGCTAGAAGAAAGCCAAGCGTCTGAGTCTAACTGCTTTGGTACAAACCCAGTAGCCTCGACGCGATCGACCTTTGGCGGCAGCGGTTCCGGTACAGGTGCGATCGGCTCTTCATTTAATTTCGCTTCAGTCTTGACAAAATTCCTTTGATGTGTTTCAAGCAATTTGTCAGCAACAGGCATTTCTAGAACCGGAAGAGGAACACTTGTCGGCCCAACAGGAACCGGAACAGCAGGAGGAGGGGGAGGGGGAACAGCAGCAACCGGGGAAACGGCAGGAGGAGGGGGAACAGCAGCAACCGAAGCAACCGGAGCAACCGGAGCAACCGGAGCCGGATCAACAGTCGCGATCGCACGATCGGGCTCAGCAAATCCGAGGATAGCGATCGCTCGCAACCGGGCGCGGTCTTCAGCATCCTCAACAGACTCAGCAGCCGACATAGCCGTAACAAGAGTTTTGCCGTCAACCTGAACCAGACAGCGAACAACAAACTTACCGTGATGAACAGTCAGCAACTCACAGATTAACTGTCCAGCGGGATAAAGGGCGCGAAATTCAGCAAACATAATTTTTTGACCCCGAAACCAGGAGGGGCTTATGACTTAAGTGTAGTACAGCCAGAGAGAAAACTATTTTCTGAAAGCACCTATTCAACATACAATAAATTAAAGGTGAGTCATCCGCGCAACCTTACACGCCACTAAACCCCATCCCACATCCAGCGGTTTAAGCTAACAAGCATCGGGCGTCATTTCTACCTATAGGAGATGACACAGCAACTAAGCAAAAGTAGTAAAAGTCTCCGGTTTGCGTACCTGCACTTTCTACAGCACAGATTGCTCCCGACCCGCTCGTTGCACCTCTGTCCGCAAGGGCAGATCGCGTGCAAAAAACAGGGGCATCGCAGCAGCGAGCTACTAGCAATTTTGCCTTGATGCGGTAAATTCTTTGCTAAAGCAAGAAGCAAGAGGCACTTCAAAAGGAAGAAGGAACAAGGCAGAAGGAACCAGGCAGAAGGAAGAAATGCAAATTTTCTCCCTCTCCATCCCTCCATCGGCTCATCCTCGACTCAAGCCGTCGCTTTCAGTATCGAGCCATCTTTTAAGAACCGACAGGGGCTTTCTAATTCGCAAAGTGCTCGGCGCTGCTGACCTAAAAGCAAACAAACCAACGCTAAAAAATTGTATTGGGGAATAGCGTGCGGGACAGTTTTCTGCACCGTCAGCAGTCAGTTCAAGACAGACAGCAGACAATTAGCACCAAGCCGGTGTCGGGAGAGAATCTCAAAAAAAACCTCGCGATGAAACAAGGTGGCTGTGCTCGCGTCTCCACCTATCAACCCGCGCATTTGTTGGGAAGCAGGCACTGCGAGGGCCCGAGGGGGCGCGGCTGATTTCGCCAAAATTTAGACTAATTGCTGGAAACAAGAGGATCGATCGCTACATGGAATTTTCTATCGCTGCACTGCTGGCAAATTTTACAGAAGACAAATTAGTGGCCCCAAAAGCATTGGAGAAAAAACTCGACTGCAACGACGCCACCAGTCAACTCAAACTTCAAATCGCATTAGAAGCTCTAGAGAAAATTGGCATATTAGTCAAAGACAAAGGCCGCTATCGCCGAGTAGCTGAAGACGACGTAGTAGAAGCAAAACTGCGCTGTTCGAGCAAAGGATTTTGCTTTGCAATTCAAGACGCCGAAGGCTCAGAAGACGTTTACGTGCGGGAAAGTCACCTCTCGACAGCTTGGAATGGCGATCGAGTCTTAGTCAAAATCATCAAAGAAGGTAGCCGCCGCCGATCGCCCGAAGGCGAAGTCATGCTCATCCTCGAACGCGCCAACCCCTCGGTACTCGCGCGAGTCAAGCAAACCGCCACCCCCACCGGCCGCGTCAGCTACAGAGCAATCCCCCTGGACGATCGCCTGCTGTTTGAACTAGACTTACTCGCAAACGGCACAAATCTCCAAGAGGCGATCGACCACCTAGTACACGTCGAAGTCAAACGCTACCCCCTCGGCACCCACCGCCCAGTCGGCAAAGTAGTACAGGTACTCGGTTCCGACGCCGAAGCCGCAGACGACCTCGACATCGTATGCTGCAAACACGACTTGCCGCGATCGTTCCCCGCCGCCGTCATCAAAGCAGCCGAAAATTTGCCCAGCAAAGTCAAAAAAACCGACATCAAAAAACGGCTAGATTTGCGTAACATTCTGACTGTTAGCTTCAGCAAAAACGAACCGGGAACAACCAACAGCGAAAACGATGCCCCTAAAGTTGAGGAGGAAAATCTCTCCGAGGGAGGAGGCGAAAAGGAGTTTGACCCAACATCATTCCTCTCCGATCCGCCAGTGGAACGCGCTTTGTCGATCGAAACCTTGAAGCCCGGCCGCTGGCAAATAGGAATCCACATCAGCGACGCCGCCGAGTACGTGCAGCCAGAAACCCCGATCGACCGCGAAGCCCGCAAGCGAGGCACCGCCGCCCATCTGGGAGAAAAAATCATCGCCGTACTCCCAGAAACCCTCAACGAGCGCTGCTCCCTCCTGCCAGACACCGAACGGCTGGCCTTCAGCATACTGCTGACCCTAGACGAATCAGGAGAACTCCTAGAATACGAGATTCAAACCAGCGTCATTCAAATTGACTACCACCTCACCTACGAGCAAGCTCAAGCAATTCTCGAACCAGGCGATGCCGAAGAGCACCCTTTATCCTCCGCCCTCCGTCCTTTCCTAGATCAACTCGGTGCCGCCTCACAGGCTGCCAGACAGACAAGGCTCAAGCGAGGAGCTTTTGAACTAAATTTGCCCGACGCTAACTCTCACTTCGACGACGAAGGCGAATTAGGAGCTTTTGCAACGGCTCCCCCCGCCCAGTCGGCTGTCTCCGAGTTGATGGTACTTGCCAACCAAGCCGTCGCCACTCACCTGCAAGCCTTGGGAGTCCCAGCAATTTACCGCGTCCAGCCGATGCCAGACCCGGCAGACATTCAAGAGTTCATCAAACTCTCCAACAACCTCGGAGGCGAACTGTATCTCGAAACCGAAGAAGAAGTTTTGCCCTTGGACTTTCAGCGATTTACCCAGCAGTTTGCCGGCCTTAAGTCCGAAAGAGTTCTCACCTACCTGCTAGAAGACACCATGAAGCCCGCTGTTTACAGCACCACTCCTAAGCCACACTTCGGTTTGGGGCTGTCAGAGGGTTACACGCGCTGCACTTCGCCGCTTTCCCGCTACGCCGATTTGCTGGTGCTGCGGGTGTTGCAAGCGGTGTTCGAGCAAGGCCGCAGCAGCCGCACAACACGGGCTAAGGAAAAAGTTGACTTGCACCATTCCTCCTGTCACGGTCAAATTACTTGGAATGTTCTTCCCCCAGATTTGCACCACGAATTTGAGACAGAGTTTGCATCGGTAGTAGTCCACCTAACCGAACGCGAAAGGGTTGCTGAGGATGCCGAAAGCGATTTGCAGGGATTGAAGAAAACCGGATTGATGAAAGAGCGCACCGGGCAAACTTTCCAGGGTTTGATTACAGGCGTGCAGTCTTACGGTTTCTTTGTGGAAATTGAGGTGCGGCCACCGGAGAGCGACATCCTGCGAGTTGAAGGACTGGTGCACGTTTCCTCGCTGAAGGATGACTGGTACGAATATCGATCGCGCCAGCAAACTCTGGTGGGCCGCAAAAACCGCAATCAGTATCGTTTGGGCGATCGGGTAGAAGTTCAAGTCAAGAGTGTGGATTACTACCGCCAGCAAATTGATTTAGTTGCAGTTGGCGGCGGCAGTCAAGCTTTTGATGATGATGAGTAGTTAGTTGATAGTTGATAGTTGATAGTTGATAGCTAACAGTAAAGGTAGGGTGCGTCGCCAGTTTCCAACTCTCGCCTGTTTCTAACAAACGTCTGCTGTTCAGAAACCGGGTTTCTTGATGAAACCCGGTTTCTGAAGTCCGCTTCAAGAAAAATCAGGCTTTTTTGCAAATATTGCGGTGCTAAAATTCGATACTTTCCAAAAAAATCAGGTTTCTGGACTCGAGTCAGTGAAGGATCTAGAGCATCTGTGAGGAGGTGGGGTGGAAGGCTTTCCCGCACACCAAGGCGCATATTTCTAGTCTCTCCGAACAAGACCAGCTTTTGGCTAAGTCTTTTTGATACCAAACATTTTCTAGCACTTCTTTGATAGATTTGCTGCGGAGGTTGTTAAATCCTTGCCCATATTTTTCAAACAGAGCGATCGCCTGGGTCATATAAGTGTCGCTGTAATGAGCGTATTTGGTCTGAGCTGTATAGCAGCAGGGCCACAGTTCAGCGTCAAAACTAACGTAAATTTCAGCTTTCTTTTGCGACTGGCAGTTAATTTCAATGCCCTGAAAATAATTTTCTAATCCTCCATATTCTTGGACGGCTTTGCGAAAGTTGGGGATTTCTGGATTTTGATACTGGGGTAAGGAAGCCGGCTTGAGTTCTACGGAGCTTTCTTTGTTCGCTTTAGCAGCTTTAGCCGGAGCAATTTCTTGAGCGAGTTGGAGTTTAACGGCTTGCTGAAAAGCTTCATTTGCTTCTTCTATTTTACCTAATTGTGTCCAAATTTTGGCTAAATTTCGATACACTCCTGAAAAATTTGGTCGAATTTCCAGCGCTTTTTGATAGTGAGAAATTGCGGGTTCCCATTGTTTTTGAGAAGCATAAACGCTGCCCATATTTGCATAAACTTCGGCAAATTCTGGCTGAATTTCTAGGGCAGTTTTATAGGAGTTCATCGCTTCCTCCAGACAGTCTGTGAGCTGTAGCAGATTGCCTAATGTTTTGTGAGCGACGGCAAAGTTTGACTGAATCTCAAGTGCTTTTTGACAAGCTAAAAATGCTTGTTCTAAATTTTTTTCCGCTAAATAATCTTCAGCTTGTCGGTGAAAATTGAGAGCTGCTTTTTCTAGGGTGATGGGGGTAGAACGATCGCGCTTTTCCTGCGTCTGGGAGTCCACCTCTGCGATCGCCTCCTCCTTTTCTCCGACTTCATCAACCTCTGACAGCGCAAAGCGAGACGTTGCTTTAGCTTGAAATTTAATAAACCCCAGTCTACGGGCCAAAGCGCGAGCTTCTTCGACTTGGTGTTGATTGTGTTCAAAGACTAAATATTGCCACTCTGCTTGGCCACCGGCGCCAATAAAGGCCTCGACGGATTCCATAATCCGGTTCCAGTTTGTATTGCGACGGTAGAGGTGGTTGGTATCCGCTAATCCATCGATGGCAAAAATAACGCGATCGTTTGGTTGATTCAAAATTTTGGCCAGTTGTCGCCACCAATCAGGGCTGCGTCCGCTACCATTGGTGTACATCCAAAGGTAATTGACTCCCATTTTGTGAAAATACTTTAGCGCCGGGAGAGTGGTATTACTCACCATCGCATCCCCAAAGTTGCCGCACAGGTAAATCCAAGACAACTGAGAGCAGAATTCTTTAGGGAAGATTCTCTTAATATCTGCTATTGTCAATTCTGTCATTGGCAAAATAGGGTTCCCCGTGCGCGGACACTGAGGACAACCGGCATTACATCGGGAGGTAATGTCTAATTGCACTATTTCGATATCTTCGTATCTTAAGAACATTGTCTGCCTCCCCTGATGTTAATAAAGTAAAGTTAGTAGTTCTATTTTGACACAGAGTTGGTCGCGCGGCTATCAGGATGTAAGATGGGGCTGGGATCGGGAGCTCTGGCGATCGCAGTTAGCCTTTGTTTTTGTTAACGAAGAATAGGGTAATGATAATCCTGGCGAGCGCAGTCGCATACTTTCTTGTAGTATCCGGGGGTGTTGCAGGTGGCTATAGGTTTCGCCTTTTATTGTTATTAAGAGCGATCGCCACGCAATCATTGAATTGATTGATGAGTGTTGTGGCTGTTATTAGCACCTATCGCGCTATAATTAGTGAGCTTATTGCTGGATAATTTGCTCATGACTAATTCTGTTTCAGTCCCCGCCCAACCTCTAATTGTAGGAGTTACCGGTGCATCGGGACTGATTTATGCGGTGCGAACTCTGAAGTTTATGTTGGAGGCCGATCGCGCGATCGAACTGGTCGCTTCCAAGTCTACTTACATGGTTTGGCAAAGCGAACAGAACACCCGAATGCCCGCAGAACCGACGCTTCAAGAGGAATTCTGGCGGGAACAAGCAGGAGTACCCACAATGGGTAAACTTCGGTGTCATCCCTGGCAAGATGTCGGTGCTAATATTGCTAGTGGCTCCTTTCGTACCCAAGGGATGATCATTATTCCCTGTAGCATGAGTACGCTGGGCAAATTGGCGGCTGGCTTGAGTTCGGATTTGCTCGAAAGAGCGGCCGACGTTCAGCTCAAGGAAGGGCGAAAATTGGTACTCGTGCCTCGCGAAACGCCTTTTAGCTTGATTCACCTGCGGAATTTGACTACCTTGGCGGAAGCTGGAGCTAGAATTGTACCAGCGATTCCTGCTTGGTATCACAATCCGCAAACTATTGAAGATTTGGTAGACTTTGTGGTGGCTCGCGCTTTAGACCAGTTGGGGATTGATTGCGTTCCTCTCAAACGCTGGAAGGAAGAAGAAGGGAGTTAGTTGACAGTTGACGGTTGACAGTTGACAGTTGACAGTTGACAGTTGACAGTTGACAGTTGACAGTTGACAGTTGGCAGTTGACAGTTTGTTATTTGTTATTGATGATTTGTTAGTTTTAATTAGCAATTACCAATTACCAATTACCAATTACCAATATTTTTAATATGCGACCTGTATTTTTGCTAGTAATTGTGGTGGGGCTGACTATTTTTGCCCTGCAAAATGTGGAGCCGGCCTTATCGCTGGTGTTTTTGGGAGTTCGATCGCCTGCTGTGCCCTTATCTATCTGGATTTTGGTGAGCATGGCGGTGGGAGCTCTCACATCTTTATTGATTTCTGGTTTGCTGGCTTTTTCAAATTACCTATCTTCAACGCGGGCCCGCACGGGCCGATCCAGTCGCAGCCGTCCCGATACTTTCCCCGAAGACGGGAGAACACCTTACACGCCACCTCCCCCTCCGAGAAAACAGGAAATTGACCCGGATCTGAATAGGGAAAATAGCCAAACTCAGGCTGCTGGTTCCTACCGAACAGAGTACGGCACGTCGGCGGGTTACAGATCCGGGACTTTCCTGCAAGATACTCCGAACCCGGATGGGGCGAAGAATTACGCTCAACCGGGGACTTATGCAGCAGCAGACGATGAGGACGATTGGGTCTCAGATGGCTCAAAATCGGGTTCTCAAGGAGGTGATGACGATTGGGGGGACGATCGCGATTTTCCCGATCAACCGCAGGTCAATGATGTTCCAGGGGCAAATCCGAGGGCTTACGAAGCTCAGCAGGAACCGAAAAGCAAATCTTGGGCTGGCTCAGTATATTCTTACGGCTATCGAGATCCGAGCCAGTCTGGGGTGGGGCAAACTGAGGCTGTATACGATGCGGAGTATCGAGTGCTGGTTCCCCCGCAAGAGGCAATACCTAAACCCGCTGATGAAACACCAATAAATCCTATGGCAGAAGCAGAGGATGATTGGGGATTGGATGAGGGTGATGAGTTTGAGGACGATGATGGCCTCAGTGGCGGATCGATTAACCTGAAAAAATAGAAAAATATCGGAGGATTTGGCAGTGGATGGGTTGAGGGGAGTAAATATTTATCTTGTCGGGATGATGGGTGCGGGGAAAACAACGGTGGGGCGGATTTTGGCAAAAAAATTAAAATACCGTTTTTTTGATACTGATGAACTAATTGTTCGAGTTGCTAATCAGTCAATTGCTGAGATTTTCGATCGAGAAGGGGAAGAGGCTTTTCGGGAACTAGAAACTAAAGTGCTGGGGGAATTGTCTGCGTATCAAAATTCGGTAGTGGCTACTGGCGGCGGCATTGTGACGCGATCGATGAATTGGGGCTATTTGCACTACGGTGTAGTAGTTTGGCTGGATGTGCCTGTAGATCAATTGTACGATCGACTGCGTTCAGACACCGCTCGACCCCTACTGCAGGAGGGCGAGATCAAATCTAAGCTGCAAAGCCTTTTGAAAGAGCGAGAGCGTTTCTACACTCAAGCAGATGTCCGAGTCTATGCTGGTGTGGGGGAAAGGCCTGAAGCAGTGGCGACGAGGGCGATCGAGGAAATCCAAAAAGTTATCAAACCAGAAACCGGGCCTGAGATCAATTGATACATTCAGAAACCGAGTTTCTAAGAAAATAACAGGTTTGTGAGGACTTTTGATACCTGTTCAAAAAAATAATGCAACTATACGCAACCTCCAAACCACAAGCTTCATCAGTCATTCCCAAAATCTAAAATCTAAAATCTAAAATCTAAAATGGTATGACTTCGGTAAAAATACTGATTTTTGTCTGAGTGTGCCCGTTTAACCACCCAATATTTTGCAATCCACCGGGTTTGAGTGGATGTGATGCGTAACTTTTATAAGTATGAGGATGTGGCGATGCGGAGATTTTATACAATAACTAATGGCAGACTGATCTGATGGGTTAAAGTCGGCTATTGAGTTTTCCCTAAAAATAAAAGGGCCCCACCGCTGAAGGGCTGTAGGGCGCAAGGACAGTTAAACGCTAACTTGATTGTCGGGAAATTTAGCATCAATGCTATCCTCCTATGTGACGATTTTACGATCGTCCATTCACTCATCAACTCTCCTGTATCAAAAAATGTAACCCAGCACCGATCGAATTCAACGTGCCCTATTCTAAAAACAATACCTCATGCATTCTGACGAGCAGCTCCCAAAAGCTGCTTTTTTATTGCGATGAGTTTTTGGCTGCGGGACTTGCGGGCTCTTGGGAATAACATTTTGAGCAACAGTCGCTACACTTCAATACTGCCCTAGGGGTTTTCAGTTCCACTCCAGGTTTGTCGGTAATCGGTAATTAGTAATTGGGAATTAGTAACGCGCAACCGGGAATCGGGAATTGAGAAGCTTTACCTCACGAGGCTGGAAAACTGCTATGATTACGGCGCGGAGCGGGGAATTAATCCGGGGGTGGGGGATTGAAAAAAAATAAGCTGTATTTATTGATGGGCGATCTGATAGTTTTCGGCTAAATATCCGTTGCGAGTTATAGAATTTGGTTGGATGAATTTCCCGTTCCTCATTAAGAGAATACGAGCTTGCCTGTCCTTGACCAAAACTCGATCGCTCCGCCCAACCCCACACCTGTTAAAGAAATGGTAGCTAATACCGCAAAAGCCCGCCAATTCTTCCAACCAGATATTTGAATATCGAGTCTTGCCAAAGCTCCGGCTGAAATCAAGAGTAAACAAGTAGCAAAAAGGTGCAGCCAAGCAAAAACTACCACTGCCACAAAAGCTCCTACAATAATAGAAAGAAAAGCACCGATATCACTCGAAAACCACTGCAAAATTAAGGCTTTTATGTCTCTCAGAGGGAACGACAAGGCGACAGCAAACACTAAAATTGAAGCTATGGCTAGAAACCAAGTCAGGTGCGGTGGAACATCAAACTCAGATAATTTCCAGCCAAAAGTGAAATAAGTTACAAAAAGTAGAGTTAGGGAAACCCAAGAGTTTTTTTTCATCCAATCGCACCATTAGGAGAACCAGGCAAAAAAAGATGATGAGCCCCAGGAGTGTTTACAGGGCCTAGAGGTTAGTAGAAATAGCTTGCACCGGACAAGTAGGGATACACTGCTCGCAAACGATACACCGCGATCGAGCAAAACTTAGTTTAAAGCTTTCTGGGTCAAGGGTCAAGGCTTCTGTCGGGCAAACTCCCGTACACAAACCGCAGTCAACGCAGATATCTTCGTCTATGAGTATTTCCCGACTGGCTAGGGAAACGCCGATATTTTGCGATCGCATCCAGTCGATCGCGGCTTCTAGTTGGTCGATGTCCCCTGATAACTCTAGCACCAGTTTGCCCACTTGATTCGGAGCCACCTGAGCACGGATAATGTTGGCTGCAACATTAAAATCCTTTGCCAGTCGATAGGTGACAGGCATTTGGATCGATCGTTGGGGAAACGTCAGTGTTACCCGTTTTTTCACCCTGCAAGTCCTCGGTAATTTACAAACAATCTTTGTTATCTTATGTTTTAGCGCACTTGAGCTAAATTACTGCCTTTAGCACAAATTTTTATGAGATGGGTCTGATTATCTGAAAATGTGGTATAATCTGAATCTATTATTTAAAATAAAAACATAGAAATCAAAGCGCAATTAATTTTATGACCCAGAATTCCCCCAAGTCAACAGTCTTCCCCGCAGCCAAAAATCCCGAAACAAAAGTCGCCACGCGCCTCAGAAACTTATTGATCGTGTTAACAGCGATCGCCCTTTCAATATCCATCTTCTTCGGGCTGCAAACCCAAACGCCGTCAAGCAGTCTCACCGATATGGCAAAAGCTTCAACGCCATTAGAAACAGCTTTGATCAATGGCAAGCCGACACTCATGGAATTTTATGCTAATTGGTGCGGTAGCTGTCAGGCAATGGCTAAAGATCTGAGCGAAATAAAACAGAAATACGCCGAACCGATGAATTTTGTGATGCTGAATGTAGATAATGACAAATGGCTGCCAGAAATCACAAAATATCGAGTAGATGGCATTCCGCACTTTGTCTATTTGAACGATAAAGGCAGCGCCGTTGCTGAAACAATGGGCGAAATGCCGCGCAGTATTATGGAGGCTAACTTAGATGCTTTAATTGCAGGAAAACCTCTGCCACACGTCCAAGCAGGCGGTCAAGTTTCTAATTTTACTCCCCCCACAGGGCCTGTGAAAACCAGTAGCTCCGACCCCCGCGCCCACGGCTCTCAAGTACAGTAAAAGAAGGAAGTTCGGCAACGGATTCTGTAACGGATGTAACGGATGTCAGTCCGATGGAAGTCGGAAGAAGGAAGAAGGAAGAAGGAAGAAGGAAGAAGGAAGAGGGAAAAGGGAAGAAGACTTTAGGAACAGGCATCTTGCCTGTTCCACAAGAAAGTTTATTTGTTGTGGAACAGGCAAGATGCCTGTTCCTGATGGCGATAACTTACAGAGATTCAAAAGCCGATCGCAATTTCTGGCAATCTGCGTTGTGGGCGATCGACTACCTCTAAAGGAATATTCAACAAAACATTTTTCACAATTTATTAAAATTTATTATACTACTTGTCAGGTGCGGAGCGTAAATATCCTCTCACTCCCGATACACAATAAAGCCTGACCGAAAACAATTTAGTCGCCAGCCCCGCGATTCATTCCTTTGCAGGCTGACTGACGGGGTAAAATTTTCAATTCTAAAATCTAAAATCTAAAATCTAAAATCGAATGACTCCCGACAAAACCGGATTCAGTATTAGCGCGACCGCCATTCGCCGTCACATCGGCACCCTCATGCTGACACTTGCCATTATAGTCGTGGGCATTTTCTACATAACCCAACTGCCCGTTGACTTGCTGCCCTCCATCACCTATCCCCGCATCAGCGTGCGCTTAGACGCCCCCGGGGTCTCGCCAGAAGTGGCAGTTGACGAAATTACCCGCCCCCTCGAACAAGGACTTTCAGCAACAGAAGGAGTCACGCAAGTTTTTTCCCGCACCCGCGAAGGACAAGTCAGCGTCGATTTATTCTTCAGACCGGGCGGCGATATTGACCAGGCTCTTAATGACGCTACAGCCTCCGTCAACCGCATTCGCAACCGACTTCCCGATACGGTTGAATCGCCAAATCTGTTTAAATTTGACCCTTCTCAACAGCCGGTTTACGAATTTGCCCTGACTTCAGACTCGCGACAAGGAGTAGATTTGCGGGTATTTGCCGATGAAGAATTAGCCAGGGAAATAAACGTGATTCCCGGAGTCGCTTCCGTTGACATTTCCGGCGGCGTTCAAGAAGAAATTCAAGTTAATATAGACCTGAATCGGCTGCAAAGTTTAGGAGTGAATCTAAACGATGTTTTTAATGCTTTGCGCGATCGCAATTTAGACACTTCCGGCGGCCGGCTGCGGCAAGAATCTAACGAACCGCTGACGCGCACAATCGGCCGCTTTAAAACAGCTTCTGAACTCGCCAATCTTTCCTTTCAAGTATCCGGTTCCAACCCGCCAAAACGAGTTTACCTGCGCGATTTTGCCCAAGTCAAGGACGGCACGGAAGAACAGCGAGTCAAAGTTTTTCTCAATCAAAAACCTGCCGTTAAAATTAGCATTTTGAAACAGCCGGACGCCAACACAATTACTGTTGTAGACGGAGTGAAAAATCGCATCAAAGAAATGCAGGATTCCGGGTTAATTTCGGCGGACATGACTGTAGTTACTACCTTAGACGAATCCAGATTTATCCGCAATTCCTTAGCCGATGTGGCGAATGCGGGGGTTTCAGGGGCAGTGCTGGCTGCGATCGCAGTTTTGTTCTTTTTAGGTTCCCTGAGACAAACCCTGATTATCTCTCTGACTATTCCCCTGTGTACTCTAGCAGCCATTATTTTAATGCGGCTGTTCGGCTTGTCGCTGAACTTGTTTAGTTTAGGCGGTTTAGCGTTAGGAATTGGTCAGGCGATCGACACCAGCGTAGTTATTTTAGAAAATATTGTAGTCGGTCTAGACAGCAACCCTCATCTGAAAAAAGGCAGAATCAAAGATCGAAAAGAACGCACGATTGAAGAGTCTGTAGAGCGCAGTGAAGAAGTAGAATCAGCAATGATTGCCTCCACAGCGGCAAACTTAGTATCAGTGCTGCCATTTTTGCTGATCGGTGGCTTCTTTTCGCTCCTATTTAACGAATTGATTTTGACAATTAGCTTTGCAGTAGGAGCGTCTCTGCTAGTAGCTTTAACTGTAGTGCCGATGCTGACTTCTCGCTTGATGGGAATGTCTTATTCCAGCGGTATCAGTCAGTTCGGGCCAATAAAACATTTCAACCGCGGTTTTGAGAACGGTACGCGGGCCTACGGTTCAATGCTGTCAAAAGTGCTGGGTTTGCGGTTAATTATCATTGCCCTCGCTTTTGTAATTTTAGGCGGCGGCACTTGGGTAATGGCAGGTCAAATTCCCCAAGAAATTTTGCCGAGAGTTAATACAAGTCAAGCTCGGTTATTTGCTTTGTTTCCTCCGGGGACTAACTTGGAAACCAATCAAAAAGTGGTGGCTGCTGCCGATAAACTTCTGCTCGCACAGCCAGAAACAGCGTACACTTTAACGACAGCGGGAGGGCTGCTTTTCGGCAACAATACAGTTGAAAATTTGCTCAGGGGAAGCAGCACAATCACGCTAAAACCAGGTACGAATACCATCGCGTTTACCGAAAGAATGACTGAGGAATTAAAGAAAATTGACGTTCCGAAAGGAACTCGCCTGCGGTTAGTTCCAGAATCGATTAGGGGTTTAGTTTTAACTAATTCCCCAGTGCGAGGTGGCGAAATTGATGTGGTGGTTCAGGGGCCAACTGAAGAAGTATTGCAGGAAGCAGGGCGTCAGATATTAAAAGAATTAGATGAGAAGGTAAAATTAGCTCGGTTTCGCCCGGACGGAGACGCGCCGCAGTCAGAAGTGCAAATTCGTCCAGACTGGGAAAAGGCCGCTGTGTACGGGCTGACGGCCCAAGACATTGGGGAGACGATTCAGACAGCAATTGAAGGTGCTGTTCCGACTCAATTGCAGCGGGGAAACCGCTTGGTAGATGTGCGGGTGCAGTTCGATCGCACTTCTGTAAAATCTATTGCTCAACTCGGACAAATTCCCTTATCTGGTGGCAATAATAGCATCATCCGTTTAAGCGATGTGGCAAATATTACGATCGGCAAAGCACCAGGAGAAATTCAGCGTCTCAACCAGCGGCAAGTTTTCTTAGTTGTAGGAAACTTGAATCGGGGTGCAAGTCTCGGCGATGCTGTCCAGCAAGTCGATGCAGTTTTATCGGAAATGAAGTTACCGCCAGGAGTAAGGATTGTGCCAAGTTCGGCTGCTGAAACTAATCAGCAATTGCAAACTTCTCTAAAACTTTTGGGTGGATTGGCGACTTTTTTAGTGTTTGTAGCGATGGCGGTGCAGTACAATTCCCTGGTTGACCCGCTGGTGATTTTGCTGACAGTGCCGCTGGCATTAGCGGCGGGTATATTCGGGCTTTACATAACGAAAACTGCGATCGGTGCGACGGTGATGATCGGTGCAATTTTGCTAGTGGGAATTGTGGTGAATAACGGCATCATTATGATCGAGTTGGCGAACCAAATTCTGGAAGAGGAAAAGGTCGATCGCACAACAGCAATTCTCCGGGCGGCACCTCAGCGCTTGCGGCCGATTTTGATGACAACTATTACTACAGTTTTGGGTTTGTTTCCCCTAGCTTTGGGTATTGGAGAAGGTTCGGAGTTTCTGCAGCCGCTGGGTGTGGTGGTGTTTTCCGGTTTGTCGCTGGCGACGCTGCTGACGCTGTTTATTATTCCCTGTTTCTATATTTTGCTGCACGATTTCTTCGGGATGTTTGCAGCGAAGAAGAAGCCGCAGGCGGTGGCTATTCCTGTGCAGAAGGTGGGGAGAAAGACTCCGAATTTGTAATAATTTAGTGCCAGCAAATACGCGCTTTTCCCACAATCCGACAGGGAATGAATTCCCTGCCTCATAGCGAAAGTCGGTTAAAACCGACTGTAGATTTTGACGGGAAGTGCGATCGATTTTAGTCCTCTTTCAGAGGACTTTTGCTATGAGACAGGGAATTCATTCCCTGTCGGACTGTCGGATTTACCAACAATACTGGTACTGCATTTGATGTTAAGTTTACGCGCCGATAATTAGTCTGTAAGGTGCGTCAGTAAACAGTCTCTGACTCCCCAAAGCAATTCCAGACTGACGCACCCTACGAGAATTAGTGTGTTTGACATCTGAAGTGTTTATGCTACAATAATACTACACATTCCAACCAGGCAAAAAAAACTTAAACACAAATGCCCTACGAAAAATTAGACATATCAGCCCCAAAACCAGTATTATCTTGGGCAAATCACCCCCTGGACGAAAAAGAAACCAAGATGACCGCAAACGTAGCATCTTTGCCATTTGTATTCAAACACGTCGCACTAATGCCCGACGTACATTTAGGAAAAGGTGCTTTAGTCGGTTCAGTAATTGCCACAAAAGAAGCGATTATTCCGGCTGCGGTGGGCGTGGATATTGGTTGCTTTACTGATGATACAAAAATTCCTCTAGTTGATGGCAAATCTTATGCGATCGGGGAATTGGCCAGGAGTGAAAAAGAATTTCTTATCTACTCCTGTACAGCAACAGGCAGAATTGTTGCTGGTAAGGCTACAGCCAAATTAACCAGAAACAATGCCGAACTGGTTAAAGTGGTACTGGATAATGGAGAAGAAATCAAATGCACTCCCGATCATCAATTCATGTTGCGGAATGGTGAATACCGAGAAGCGGGCAATTTGACAACGGGAACGTCATTGATGCCTTTTTATTCCAAAATAGATCAGGATGGATATACCTTAGTGCAGCAAAACTATTCAGGTAGATGGCAAAAAGCTCATTGGATGATTGCTCGTTCTGGTGTGTTAGGAGACATACCATCTTTCCACAATCAGAGAACTGTGATTCATCACATAAACTTTGATACCGCCGATAATAGACCCGAAAATTTAGAATTCATGGGTAATAATGACCACTCTGCCTATCACCGCTCATTGGTTGATAGAAATACCCATTGGCAATCCCTGGAATTTGAACAGAAAAGAAAGCAAGCCCTAGCTGATAAAGCTCAAACCTCAGACGGACACAGGTATTACGCCGAACGCGGAACGAAAAATATCCTTAAGTATATGGAGAACAATCCCGCACACTTCAGAGAGTCAGTTGCAGGGAATGGCGAACGAGGAAAGCAGTATCTAATTAATTACAATCAGAGTGAAAAGGGTAAAGCAAAGAGTAAAGAACTTGCTAATCGGCTATACACTTGTGAGACTTGTGGAGATCAAATTAAAACCCCTATCGGACTTCACAACCACAGAAAAAATCAGCACGGCTACAACCACAAAGTAGTTGCTGTTATTCCTTTATTTGAAAAGGAAGATGTCTATTGCCTAACAGTTCCCGAATACGGCAACTTTGCGTTAACTGCGGGAGTATTTGTCCATAACTGCGGTATGATGGCGGTGAAAATGCCTTTCACAGCCAACAAATTAGAAGGCAAACTCAAACAAATTCGCCTCGATATCGAAGCCGCAATTCCCGTGGGATTTTCCGAAAACAAGGAAGTAGAAAAAACTGTCACCAACTGGCAAGGATGGGGCGAGTTTAAGGAACTTCATCAAGGTGTGCAGCACCAAAACAATAAAGCCTTAAAACAAATGGGTTCCCTCGGTGGCGGTAATCATTTTATTGAGGTTTGCGTTGATACTGAAAACTTTGTTTGGCTGATGCTGCATTCCGGGTCTCGCGGCATTGGAAATTTGCTCGCACAGCAGCACATCGAGACTGCTAAAGATTTAGCTAAACTGGCAGAAATTAATCTGGCTGACAAAGATTTGGCTTATTTTGTAGCGGGTACGCGGGAGTTTGCTGCTTACTGGCACGATTTGCAGTGGGCGCAAGATTATGCTCGTTTTAATCGCGATGTGATGATGAATCGGTTTAAGCGAATTGTGGAAAAGCACGTCGCGGGAGGCAAATCTGTTAAGCCGTTATTAGAGGTGAATTGCCACCACAATTACGCGGAAAAAGAGGTGCATTTTGGCGAAGATGTGTATGTGACTCGCAAGGGTGCTGTGCGGGCGGATGTAGAGGATTACGGGATTATTCCGGGTTCGATGGGGGCGAAGTCTTTTATTGTTAAAGGGAAGGGAAATGCTGAAAGTTACTGTAGTTGCAGTCACGGTGCGGGGCGCTTGATGTCTCGCACTCAAGCTAAAAATGTATTCACTCTGGATGATTTTGTGCGGCAGACTGACGGGGTTGAGTGCCGCAAAGATGAGCAATTTTTAGATGAAATTCCGGGGGCTTATAAGTCTATTGATGAGGTGATGAGTCAGCAGTCGGATTTGGTGGAAGTTGTGGCGACGCTGAAGCAGGTGGTTTGCGTGAAGGGGTGACAGAAACTGGTTTATTTGTACTTCACTTATCTGAAAATTGCTTTATGGGAAGAGGGGGAAATCAAGTCGCTTTTGATTTCCCCCTCTTGACAAACGCTTTGTTTTCTGACCTTTTTCTCTAACACACCATGTGTCTCGACTCAATTTCTAGCAAGCGCAGCAGTGTTTCATCGCCCTTGGCTTTGGCTGCTTGCTTTCTACGATCGAGAATATTGCAAATATTCGCCTGGTGGACTTGCGCCACTTCCACAACTGTTGGGTAATAATCCACCGTCGCTGAGGTGCGAGCTGCTGCGACATCCCGATCGCCAGCTTGACCATCACGCTTTTTGGTATAGTTTGGGCCGCCGTATTTTTTGGGGTTGGGAATGTGTCTCGGATACCGATAGTTCCAGTTTTGCCCCCGGTATTTGCCCGCGACTTCGCCTTCGACCATATCAACTGTCGGAATGTCGTACTCGTAGTTTGAACCGCGATAAGTGAGTTTCATATTTTTTGATCCTTATATTTATGGAGATAAAAAGGGCAGTCAGGTCAGGGTTGGTTTTATGGGCTAAAACTTTTTTAGTTTCTGTATTCAATTATACTGTTTTTTGAGATGAATCCGTTTGGTTTACAAAAATTAATATTTTGAGGGGGGAGACGGCAAGAAAAAACCCGCCGGAGCGGGTTTAATCGAGTTTTTGACTAATTCGAGCAGCACCCGGAGCGAAACTGCTTCGGTTCGGAAGAACTAGCCAACTGTCACCTGATCGGTTTGCACGCCTGCGGCACCTTCTTCAGCAGAGGCGATCGCCACCAACTTGTCGAGAATTTCCTGACTGGGAACTTGACCTTTGAGAACAACCGTGCCGCTGAGCTGAGCCACATAAACAGTCTCGATATCAGCAACTTCTGGATCGCTGTCAAAAGCTAAAGCAACGCGCTTCGCGAGGCCGCTTTCGTCAAAATTTCCGTCTGGGCCGACTTTAGCAGGAGCGATGGATTGCGCTTGGGCTGCTTGCTGTACTACTTGTGCCATCGGTTCAGCCTGGGGTGCAGGCTTTTCGAGTCCGAACAGTCTTTTAAACCAACCCATAGTATTTGAGTCTCCTGAAAATACACTTTTTCCAAGATAGCTCTAGAATTCCAAAAGACTGGTAATTGTTGCAAAACTCAGCGAAATTTATCAAAATGTTTTCCGGTAGACTTTCACAATCTCAAATTTCCCCTGATATCTAGATGTTGATTTTGCTATTTTATGTATATGACGATCGCGACACCTTGGATTGCAGACCAGTAGTCGAAATAGTTCCCACTTTTACCTTGAAAAAACTTCACAGCGCGCCGGAATACATTCCCGGTTTGTTTAATTACTGGGGACATCTCGTGCTGGTCATCGAACTGTGTTCACTGATACAGGCGACGCTAAACCCGCGCTTAATTGGGGGTAGCCCTGCACATACGCTGTCAATCTAATTCTTAACTTTTGATATAATATTGTTCTGCTTCTGACCAATTGAGTTTAAGCAACCAATCATCTCCCCATGTCAGCTTGAGACTCGGCTTAATTGCTGTCACGCCTAAAGCGCTAATAATCTGCGCTGCTACAACTTTCGCCAATCGCGGTGGTACAGAATTTCCTACTTGGCGAAAACCGTGCCATTTTGTGACATGAAATCTAAACCAGTCAGGATAGGAATGCAGCCGCGCAGCTTCTCTGACTGTAATGCACCGAGGGGTGCTCGGGTGAATCGGCCTCGGCGAAGTATAAGCCCCCCTGGCCCGGTCGGTTCCAGCCCTGAGAGTGTTGCAAACTCCCTGGGGGTGAAGCTTATAAAAACGGCTGATCGGCTCTTTTTCGCCGTGTTTGGCCGCATGAAACCTTTCTATACATTCCTGAGAATGTTTAGTTCGCAAACTACAAGAGAGGATTTGTCGATCGTACTCGCGATCGTAGGAATAATCATCATCCAAACCATCGATTCCGCGCATTATACTCGCATAAGTGCTGCACTTTCCGTACTCCGCCATTACCCAATCTCGGTGCAGTAACTCGCTGTACTTTTCCACCTCCGGCAAATCTCCAATCGCATCCCAAACTGTAGGGACAGCAGGTAAATTAACTTTTTTATAGCGTTTAGGAATTTTAACTTTCGGGAGTATCGTCGTTGGCTGAGGGTATTTTGGCAGCTCATAATCTTTTTTGCACCCAATCAGAAACAAGCGTTTGCGAGCTTGCGGCACTCCGTAGTTAACGGCGTTGAGAACTTGATAGTTTTCTTCTACTTTATAGCCGGCTTCCAGAAAAGAGGTAATTAAAATATTCAGGAGTTCTTTGTGTTTTCCTGATGCAATTCCCGGCACATTTTCCATTACGAAAAACTTGGGTTTTAGCTCCAAAACTAAGCGTTTAAAGTGAAAAATTAGAGAATTTCGGGGGTCGTCCACATCGCGCTTGCCCATCATCGAGAATCCTTGACAGGGCGAACCGCTGATTACTACGTCTATCTCGCGCCGCCCGATCGCCGATTTTTTCCTAATTTCCGAACCCGTAAGCTGTGCGACATCTTTGCACAGAATAGAACACAGCGGGAAATTAAACTGGTGTGTGGCGCAGTGAATTGGGTCAATTTCGACTGAGGCAAGTACATCAAAACCTGCTTGTTCAAAGCCCAGGGTCATGCCGCCCGCGCCTGCAAATAAATCAACAGCGATCGGTCGCTTTTTCCGATTGCTTGGCATAACATTTCAATAACAAAGTTGCTTTAAGAGAAATTAAGGAAATCAACCGCGTTTCTGGTAATAAATCTGGGGTTTGTCAAGGAGGCATCCACAAATAAACCGCGTTTATACATAACCTTTCAATACCACAATTGCTTTAAAAAGCTGTATTTAATTTGACATTTTTCATTATTTCCGCAGCGGCGCGATCGCACACACCCACATCTCCGAGACTTTCCCGCATTTCCCGATAACCGGCCAAAGTTTGCTGGCGTCGATCGGCATTTTGCAGCAATTCCAGTGCGTGATTCACTATATTTTCCGCAGTCGCCTCGTCTTGCAGCAACTCAGGGACGATCGGCTTCATTTGCACCAAATTGGGCGGAGACATAAAAGGAATCGAAAATTTCAGCACGTGGCGAGCAATAATCGCCGTAATCGGACTGACGCGGTAGGCGACAACTTGCGGAACGTCGAGCAAAGCTAGCTCCAGATTAACAGTACCAGATTTAGCGATCGCCAGATCGGCAGCGGCTAATATTTCCAGAGTTTGATTTTCTAACAAAGTAGCCCGCAAACCGTAATTCTCGATCGCCTGTTCAATTTTGCTGCGGAAAGCTTTGTTAGCAAGCGGAATCCAAAAATGAACTTCCGGCAATTTAGCTTGAATAATTTGAGCTGCCTCAAATATAACCGGCATCAGGTACTTGAGTTCTTGGTGTCTGGAAGCGGGAATTAGGGCGATCGACACCTGTTCCGGCCCAATTCCCAAAGTTTTGCGGGCAACTTCCCGGCTGGGCGCAGATTGCATTCTATCCACCAAAGGATGGCCAACCCAACTCACTTCGGCTCCTTTTTTTTGATAATAACAAGCTTCTTCGGGGAAAATTGCCAAAAGTTGGTCGCAAATATTGACAATCAGCTCAGTATTGCGAGGAGAAATCGACCAAACCCATTCTTGAGGTGCGATGTACCATACCACCGGCAAATCAGGCAAATAGCGGCGGATATAGCTGCCTATACCGAGATTTGGAGTCAAATAATCAATCAATACAACAGCATCGGGGCGGAAGTTTTTGAGATATTGTTTAGCTTTTTGCTGAACTTTAATCGTGGGCCAAATATACGGAACTGATTCTATAATGCCCATAGAACCAATGCCCACAGTATCGCCTAAAATAGTAGCACCCGCTTCCGCCATACGAGGGCCACCCAATGCGGTTATTTCTAGATCAAAACCAGCCGCGACAGCGTGACGTTTTAAGGCTGCAACTAACAAAGCTCCTTGCAAATCGCCCGAAACCTCACCAGTGCTGATAAAAATTTTCATATTCTGACTTTATACAGGTGAGATGTTTGCTAATAACTCGGTAACAGCATCATATTGATCGGGCATATTAGCACAGCGTAGCAGTAATTCTAAGTCCAGAGCGGGAAGGAATGTACTCCGGGTCATCTCCTGATAATTTTCACCTGTTAAGTAATAGAGAGATAACTGACTATTTTGCCAAAACCAGACTTCCCGAACACCCAATCTTTTGTAGAATTCTAGAGTATTTATCCCGCCACTGGTAATTACCACTTCAATAGCAATATCTGGGACTATTTTTTGGGTTCCTATATCATAGGAATCATCCGGCTCTTTTCTACCGCCTAATTCTCTGTTACCTAGAGTCGGGCCGCCCTTGCCGTAAAATCGAATCCCGTTTGCTCTCATATATGCCTCTAGGAGCATACAGAGAGTTTTCTTGATTATTTCGTGTTCGGGCGAGACAGTCATAATTTGCAGTAGTCGATCGAGATAGAAAAATTTTACACCTCTGACATCTTTAAAAGCTGCTTCTATCGCTTCAAATTGCTCCCAACTAACATCTGATAACCTGATGCAGCCATCTTGTTCTGTTTCAGGGGATGTTGATTTGACTGAAGTATATACATTCATAGGGCAACAGTCGCTTAGTTCATAGGTTTATTCTACCTCATTCACTTCTTGCCAGGAATCAAACCGCGCCGGCCTTTGGTTATAGACTGCTGCACAAATCTCCGCAGGTGCTGCAAGTGGGCGTTTTCTGGCAACAAATCCAACTGTTCCAAAGCTTGATTGAGAGTGTAGCCAGAATGGTATAAAATACGAAAAGTTTTCTTCAAAACTAGCAAATCTTCTGCGGTAAAACCAGCGCGTTCGAGGCCTATTTTGTTGATGGCTCGCACTCTCGAAGGATTCCCCTCGACTAGCATATAAGGAGGTACGTCTCGATCGATCCTGCTCAAGCCACCCACCATAGACAAGCGGCCGATGTGGACAAACTGGTGAACGCCCAAAACACCGCTCAATCGGGCTTGAGACTCGATTTTAACGTGTCCGGCTAAGGCTACAGCATTGGCGATAATTACTCGATCGGCGATCGCGCAATTGTGTCCCACATGAACATAAGCCATCAATAGATTATGATTGCCAATAGTCGTGCTTTCCCCGGCTCCAGTAGCGCGGTTAATTGTCACGTATTCCCGAATCAGATTGTTGTCGCCAATTTTCACCCTAGTCAGAGAACCCTCATATTTCAAATCTTGAGGTTCCAAACCTATCGCTGCACCGGGGAAAATTTGATTGCGAGCACCTATTTCTGTTAGCCCGTCGATAATTGCATGAGCGCCAATCTTAGTCTCCGGCCCGATTTTCACTCTTTCCCCAATTACAGCATAAGCTCCCACTTCTACAGTCGGGTGAAGTTCAGCACCGGGATGAATCACAGCAGTTGGGTGAATCAAAGTAAGCATTTGTCAGTTTTTTTTGCTGGTAAGTGGGAAGGAAGTTTGGCAACGCGCAGTGTAAGGGATTAAACGGATTAAACGGATGAATGTTGAAGGAAGACGGAAGGAAGAGGGAAGAAGGAAGAGGGAAGAAGGCATTTTTTTAATTTTAAGATTGCTTCGTTCCGAGGAACGCTTGGCGGTTTTAATTTAAATTCAAAACTCACAACTCAAAACTACCCGCAAGCCCTCACCAATTCCCAAATTTAATCTACCATCGAAAACGTCAATTCTCCTTCACAAACTTTTTGTCCGTCTACTTCAGCCAGAGCCTGCATTTTTGCGAAGCGACGGCGTTTTACCCACAGCAATTCTACAGTCATCAGCAACTGATCGCCCGGTACAACCTGACGACGGAACTTGACTTGATCAATGCCGGTAAACATCCACAATCCTTGCTTGATGTCGGGCAACTGAGCCAGAACAATACCGCCAACTTGAGCCATCGCTTCGACAATTAATACCCCAGGCATAATCGGCCGTCCGGGAAAATGCCCTTGAAAATGCGGTTCGTTGAAAGTCACATTTTTAATTCCTACAGCCTTCTCGGACGGCACGTAATCAACAATCTTGTCAACCAGTGCAAAAGGATAGCGATGAGGCAATAATTTCTGAACTTCTTCGAGAGTAAAAGTAGATTTAACCGCTGGAGAATCTTCACCGTTTTTGGTGGGGACGGATTCAGAATTAGCAGTATTGAGGGTGTTAACTTCAGTCAGCGTAGACATTTCTTGAAGACTTTTGAGTGTGGTATGGCAGAAGGCAGAAGTCAGAAGGAAGATGCAATCTTAACAGAAGATCACCTTGTTTTTTCCTAACTTTTATCTAGGGTAGCTAGAGCTTCCGATTTCAGGGCTTGGGCGAGTTGGACGTGCAGGTTGTGACTGGCTTTGTAAGCCAAGTAGTGAGCTTTTGGCCAAGTTCCGAGCAGACTGAGGTCGCCTGCTAGGTCTAGGATTTTATGGCGCACTGGTTCGTTTGCAAATCTCAAAGGCGGGTTGAGCCAGCCGGATCGATCGCAAACTAGGGCGTTCTCTAGGGTACCACCTTTGATCAAACCTGCTTGTCGCAATTGGTCAACTTGGCGAGCAAGTCCAAAAGTGCGGGCTGGGGCGATCGCCGTCGCAAAACTTTCTGCCTCTGGCGACCAACTGTACCATTGATTGCCGATCGCCTGTTCCTCAAAATCAATTCCGTAACTAAACCGAGTTTCGGCTGAGGGTAAAGCCGCTGCAAAAGCATCCCCGTGGCGCACCCAAATTGGCTGTTCTAGGACGCAGGAGGAAGTGGGGGCTTGCTTCGATTCTTGAGGAACTAAGCCGGTATGGGCGATCGCCTCTACCCAAACCAGAGCCGAACCGTCCAGCAGCGGCACTTCCGGCCCATCAACCTCTATTCGAGCATTATCCGCTCCCATCCCCGCCAAAGCGGCTAATAGATGCTCTACAGTGCGAATTTGAGCATCGATACCTGCCAGTTCAGTTGAAAGTGCAGTCTGAGAAACCGCCTCAACTTTTGCAGGAATTCTCGGAGCACCAGGCAAGTCAACTCTGACAAAATAGCGGCCTTCCCCAACCTCTGCAGGCAAAACTCGGACGCGAGTTTGTTCGCCGCTGTGCAAACCAATTCCCGACAGTTCAAATTCAGATTTTAGGGTGTGAATAGTCATTAGTCATTAGTCATTAGTCATTAGTTAGTAGTCATTAGTCATTAGTCATTAGTCATTAGTCATTAGTTAGTAGTCAGTAGTTAGTAGTCAAATGTCAACTGTCAAGCCAACTGTCAACTGTCAACTGCCAACTGCCAACTGTCAACTGCCAACTGCCAACTGTCAACTGCCAACTGTCAACTGCCAACTGCCAACTGCCAACTGCCAACTTAGAATCGCTCACCAATTCCAAAGTGAACTTGATTGTCGCCAGTGTCGTTGATACCGTAATCGATCCGGATCGGCCCTAAAGGAGATTGAATCCGCACGCCGAGGCCATAACCGTAACCGCTACCGGGCTTTCCACGGATACCTGCAGGGTCGCCTGGGACATCTTCGCCCGTGCCCAAGTCAGTGCCAGCATCCAAAAATAGCGCTCCGCCGAGAAAGGAAATAATCGGAAAACGGTACTCAACGCTGGCTTCTAGGAAGCTGCGGCCGGCTCCGAGGTCGCCTTCGTCGTATCCGCGCACCGAGTTGGCGCCGCCCAAGGCAAAGGCTTCGTAGGGAGGCAAATCTCCGAATACGGTGCCGCCCCTAAAACTGAATGCCAGGGTTTGAGGGCCGGCGGTAAAGTTAGTGTACTTGACTGGTAGGTACAAGCTGTAGCTGGCCCGCAGGCGGTTTAAGAGGATGCTGCCGGAACCTACAGGAATCGATTGTTCCATCCCAAATCTGAGCAGGGAACCGCTAGTGGGGCGGAGGGGGTCGTTGCGTCGATCGCGTACCACACCTGCTTGCAAAGTTGTCAAGTCATCCGAACCCGAATCGCTAAAACTTAACAGGTTGCCGAGTTCGTCCTCGGATTCGCGCCTGCCTTTGCGATCGGTAATTGAGACTCGCTGGTACTGCAAGCCGACTGAAGCAGTCCACTCAGGATCGGCAAAAGGATTGCGCGACAGGGGACGGGTGAAATTGATGCCGGCCCCGGTGCGATTGATGCGGGGTCGATCCTCGTTGGGCAATCTGACTTCCCGTTCGCCACCGTCAAAAATCACGCTGATCGATCGTCTTCTAAACGCATTAATCGTATAAGAAGTCCGGTAAGGATCGCCCGCAATCCAGGGATCTGTAAAACTCACGTCAAACAGATTTTGGCGTTCCCCGATTTGCACCTCAGCGCCCAACTTCTGGTTCCTACCGCCCAAGTTTTGCTGCTGGTAACTCACCGTACCGAACAAACCCGTCGCGGAACTCAAACCCGCACCCGCTGCTAGAGAACCGGTATTTTTCTCAATGACGTTGACAATTACCCTTGCCTTGCGGGGGTCAGTCGTTCCCGGTTCCAAGGCAAGTCGCACGTCTTCAAAAATTCCCAAACCAAACACCCGTCTCAAATCTCTTTCCGCCTTGGTGCGGTTAAAGATGTCTCCGGGCTTGAGTTCTACTTCGCGGGTGATGACAAACTGACGGGTGTTGCCTCCGATCGGCTGACCCGTGGCATCTGTTGCCTCTCCCTCCTTGTTCAGGAAGCGGACATCAACGGATTCGATCTGGCCTTCTGCCACTACCAGGGTGACAGTGCCGTCGTCTGCTACTTGCGGGGCATCAGTGATTTGCCCCAAAACATAGCCGTTCTCTTGATACCACGCATTAATTTTTTTCACTCCCTCTTCAAAGCGGCGGAGGTTGAGAATTTTGCCGTATTGATCGCGGAAGCTTTCGTCAATTACGCTTTGGGGCAGCACTTGCTGACCGGTGATTGTCACTCCCCGCAATACCGGATTTGGCTGCACAATAAAAGTCACCCGGACGCCCAACGGGGTGTCTTCCGGCACTGCCCGCACGTTTCTGAAAAAGCCTGTGGCAAAAATGGCGTTGATGTCTTGTTGCAGTTGGCTGCGGTTGGTCGTGCGTCCCGGTTGGGTGCTGATGACTCGGTAAATTTCGCTTTCCAAGTCTTCCGTCGCCCCGGTGACTGTAACTTCTGCAACTAGCACTTGCGGTTCGGCCGCCCCGGCGGGTGCAGGGGTTTGTCTGGGCTGCGGTGCTGGGCCAGGGGGCAATGGGGGAACGGTGTCGGTGGGCGGTCTGGTCGGGGCCGGTCTGGTCGGGGCCGGTCTGGGGGTAACTTGGGCGTTTTGATCGATCGTCCCTGATTCCTCTGGTTTCCCTAGCTCTGCTGCGATCCAGGCGGGCGTTACATCCGCTTCCGATGGGGGGAGCGAGCTGTCCTGTTGCGCCTCTGGCAGGGCGTTTTGGCTGCTAGAGGCGGGGGAGGGGTTGGATGCTAACTGGGGTTGGAGTTGAAGGAGCGGAGGTGAAACCGGGGAGGGCGGGTCTGTGACTAGGTTTGGGGGCTCCTCGCCTTGTCCTCTGTCAGGGGCCGTAGCTATTGTTAGGGCTTCCCCTTTGCCGGTTTTAGCGGCTTTGCGGTTTTGAGGAGGGTTTTGGGTTAATTCTGGAATGGGGCGATCGGGTAATTCGATCGACGGGGCGGGCCGGGCGGCAGCCAAAGCTTCCTCTGCAGATTCAGAGTAGGATGTTTGGCCGTTTGCAGAATTTGATAACCCGAATGTTGCTGAGGCAGTAAAAACTGCCACCAATACAGCAGATAAACGCATTTTTGTTCACTTTTTTGGGCAATTCACACACCACATTAGTCATTATTCATTAGTCATTAGTCATTAGTTATATAAGTCGGTGGAATTTCGCGCTGACCGCTAATTGATGACTGTTGACCGCTGAGCTGACATCAAAGGCACAAGGGTGACAAACTGTGCAATTGTAGCGCATTGTTAAAGCCTCTAGACTTTCTGAGCTAGAACCCGTTGGAGAACTTGCTGGTAAGCGGTTTCCACCGATCCCAAGTCCCGGCGGAATCGGTCTTTGTCCATAACACGGGCGTCGGGGTCGGTTTCTGCGTTGTCCCAGAGGCGGCAGGTGTCGGGACTGATTTCGTCGGCGAGGAGCAGATTTTGATGTTGGTCGATACCGAATTCTAGTTTGAAGTCTACTAGGGTGATGCCGCACTCGGTGAAAAATTCTTTGAGTATTTCGTTAATTTCGCGGGCGGCTATTTCTAGTTGGTCTACTTGTTCGGGGGTGGCTAGCTGCATTAACTGGAGCCGGTCGCGGGTCAGCAGCGGGTCTCCCAAATCGTCGTTTTTGTAATAAAACTCCACCAGCGGGGGATTGACTATTGTGCCGAGGGCGAGCCCGGTCTGCTTGCAAAGACTGCCGGCGGCAATGTTTCTGACTACGACTTCCAAGGGCAAGATTTGGACGCGACAGACTCGCATTTGGTTGGGGGCCGGCGTGTCGATGAAGTGGGTGGGAATGCCTTTGGCTTCTAGCATCCGAAACAGGTGGGCGGATACGGCGCAGTTGATTTCGCCTTTGCCGACGATGCTGCCACGTTTCTGGGCGTTAAAGGCTGTGGCGTCGTCTTTGAAGTGGGTCAGCAAAATTTCGCTGTCTTCGGTGGAGTAGAGGATTTTGGCTTTGCCTTCGTAGAGTTTGCGATCGGCTGACATGGCGATTAATAATGAATGTAGATGAGTTTTAGATTTTACCGTAGCTCGATCGGGTGTTATTGGCGAGTTTTTGGATCTCGGCTGTGCCGCTCATTCTCTGACCAAGAATTTCTTGATGGTACAAGCCCCCAGATTTATCCGTGGAATCAATCCAAAATCTAAAATCTAAAATCCTCAAGCCCCCGCATTTATCCGTGGGGTCGCCTCCAAAATCTAAAATCTAAAATCTAAAATCGAATGAGGGGCGAGTACCCCTGGCAGTAGATACCGTCATCGGCCTCGGCATAAATGATTCTTGACAAAGGACAATAGAGATTAAACCTGCTGGGTTCGCGATCCGTGCTGGCTAAACCTCCCCAACGAGACTGGCGCTTAAAAAACATCTATAAAATGGCTGATTTATGCAAGACAAAAAAATTCATATCCTCTTGGTAGAAGATGATGAGGTTGATGTGATGAACGTCCGGCGAGCTTTCAAAAAAAATAACATCGTCAACCCCCTCTACATTGCTGCCAATGGATTAGAAGCTCTGGCTATATTACGTGGAGAAGGAAAAATAGACCCTCCAATGCCTCAAGCGCGCCGGTTGATTTTGCTGGACTTGAATATGCCGAGAATGA
Source organism: Microcoleus sp. D2_18a_D3 (assembly GCF_036702455.1). NCBI lineage: Bacteria > Bacillati > Cyanobacteriota > Cyanophyceae > Oscillatoriales > Microcoleaceae > Microcoleus > Microcoleus sp. D2_18a_D3. Next base: position 35,030 of record NZ_JAUBTK010000021.1, on the reverse strand, counting down.
GCGGGATCGAGTTTTTGCAAGAATTGCGACTGGATGAATGTTTGAGGTCAATTCCGGTAATCGTCCTCACAACTTCTAATGAAGATAGAGATAAAGTAAAAGCTTATAATTTGAATGTAGCGGGCTATATTCTTAAACCGGTGACTTTTTCTAACTTCGTGGAAGTGATGGCTACCCTCAACAGATACTGGATGCTGAGCGAAATTCCCTAAACCAGGGAAAATTTAATAAAAAATTTTTCAAGGCGGGTTTGTGATTTTTCAGCGATGCAGTTGTTTTAATTCCGTTTTCTCGACAGCAGCTTTTTCGGAGTAATCCACAATTCGGTTTTTATGGACAAAATTCTCACAATTCTGATAGTTGATGACGATGCAGTCGATCGAATGGCGATCAAACGATCGCTCAAGTCCGCTGGTGTTTTGGTAGAAGTTACTGAAGCAGAAGACTGCGCGGATGCGCTGGCCCAACTCTCGGTCAGCAAAACTTCTATGCAGGCTACCGCGAAACTCTCCAAACAAAATAAATCTCAACCTTTAAGTGAGGTTGAGGAGAGAGAAAATGGGCTGCTATTAAATCAAATATTTGAGTGCAAATTTGACTGCGTATTGCTCGACTACGGATTGCCCGACGGAGACGGTCTGAGTTTGGTAAAAAATCTACGAGAAGCGGGGCTGAAAGTTCCCTTAATTGTGCTCACAGGTCAAGGCGACGAACAAATTGCTGTGGAATTGATGAAGGCTGGAGCTTCTGATTATATTGCTAAAAATAAGCTTTCTCCCGATAGTTTGTCTCGCAGCTTGTACAATGCCATGCGCGTTTACCGCGCCGAATCCAAGGCGTTTGATGCCAGTCAAAAACTTAAGGAAAGTGAGGAACGGTACAGGTTAGTTTTAGAGGGAGTGAACGACGGAATTTGGGATTGGGATTTAAGTAAAAATGAGGTTTATTGGAACGATCGCCTTTTGGAAATTATCGGTTTGTCGCGAAAGCAATTTGGCAGGACTATGGAAGCTCTATACAACCGCCTGCACCCCGATGACAAGGAGGGAATCGTCGCGGCGATCGCCGCTCACTTGGAACAAGAAATAGACTATAATGTAGAATTCCGGCTGCTACACTCGAACGGTCTTTACCGCTACTGCACTTCTCAGGGAAAAGCTCAGCGGAATTCCCAAGGAAAACCGCTGCGGATGGCCGGCATGATTAGCGACATTACCCAGCGCAAACAGGCGGAAGATGCTCTGGAAAGGGAACGGCTGCAACTGAGACAAATTATTACTTGCGTGCCTGTAGCAATGGCGATGTTCGATACACAAATGCGCTATATGGCTAATTCTAAAAAATGGATTAGTCAATTTGATTTGGAGTTGCCGTCCCTGAATAATCTCAGCCATTACGAATTGTTTCCAGATACCCCCAATCGCTGGAAAGTAATGTATCAAGAAGTGCTCAAAGGCAAGGTAGTTTCTGTGAGCGAAGATGCCTGGGAACGATCGGACGGATCTGTTCTGTACCTGCGGTGGGCTGCTCACCCTTGGTACGATCCAGACGAGAAAGTCGGGGGAATTGTGATGGTTGCCGACAAGATTAATGAGTTGGTGGAAGCGCGGGAAACTGCCTTAGAAGCGAGCCGGGTGAAGTCGCAATTCTTGGCGAACATGAGTCACGAAATTCGCACTCCGATGAATGGGGTTTTGGCAATGGCTCAATTGCTGCTGCGCGCTCCTCTGGAACAGAAACAGCGAGACTGTGCTCACACGATTTACCGCAGTGCTGAACATTTGCTGACTGTTATTAATGATATCCTCGATTTCTCTAAGATTGAAGCTGGAGAAATGCGACTGGAAAAGTCTAATTTTGATTTGGATAGTTGCGTTGAGTCGGTGATAGAAATTATAGCGCATTTGGCCGAAGAAAAAGGTATTGAATTGAATATTTTAGTTGATAGCTCAGTGCCGAGGAAGTTGGTGGGCGACTCGGGGAGATTGAAGCAAGTTTTGCTGAATTTGACCGGTAATGCCATAAAATTTACCGATCGCGGTCAAGTTCTAGTTCACGTAACTGTGAAACAGGGCAACCGACAGGCAGACGGTAGACAAGAAGCAAGATTGCTATTTTCCGTGCGGGATACTGGCATTGGAATTTCGGCCGAAGGGCAAACAAAGCTGTTCCAATCTTTTTCTCAGGTAGACGATTCTCCTACTAGGCCTTACGGCGGAACGGGTTTGGGTTTGGCTATTTGTAAGCAGTTAGTGGAGATGATGGGAGGCGATATTGGAGTTCGCAGTGTGCTAGGCAGCGGTGCTACTTTTTGGTTTACTGTACCTTTGGAAAAACAGTTGCCAGTTGAGCCTCACGATCCCGAACTTGCGGGCAAGAAGCTGTTAGTGGTATCGGAAAGCGCTTTGAGGAGGGCAGCGGTGCGATCGCTCGCTCAAAGTTGGGGTGCCCGCTGCGATGAGGCAGAAACTGCTACTGAGGCTTTGACTTGGTTGAAAAATGCCCAGAGCGGGATTTCTCAGAATTCGGGAGAGGGGGGAAAAAGCTGGGATGTGGTGCTTGTGGACTTGCAAATGCCGCAGTTGGATGCGGAGGAATTTGCTAGGAAAGTGCGATCGACCTCGACAGTTGGCTCGTTAATCGCCATGACTGCTTTGCGGGAACAGCCCAAAGCTGAATCGCTTTGCAGTCAGGGTTTTAACGGATATTTGATCGAGCCCGTGCGGCCAAGCCGCCTGCTTGAGACAATGCTTGCGTCGGTTAAGGGAACGGGAGAGTTTGGGAGGCGGGAGGCTGCTAATACTTGCAAATTGCCAGCAGTTAATTCTCAATATGTTACTCCCAATTCGCCGTCATCCCTGAGAATTTTGCTGGCGGAAGACCACCCGATCAATCAACAAGTTATTGTCGAACAGTTGGCCGTTTTAGGCTATCAGGCTGACTGCGTGGTCAACGGTCAAGAAGCGCTGGATTTGCTGGCTAAAAAAAGCTATGATTTAGTGCTGATGGACTGTCAAATGCCGGTACTTGACGGTTACAAAGCGGCGCAAAAGTTGAGGGAAATCGAAGGAAGCGATCGGCATACTTTTGTGATGGCTTTAACTGCTCATGCTATGCCGGGGGAACGAGAAAAGTGTCTGGCGGCGGGGATGGACGATTATCTCAGCAAACCTGTAGATTTAGATGCTTTGGCGGCGGCTCTGAAAAAGTATGAAGCCCTAAATGTTCAGGGTGAAAATAAGTATGGAGTAAAAAGTATTCACTCGGAAAATAAATCTCACTTAGCAACAAATTATACAGAACTTGTGGAAAAAGCGCAGGTTGTGGCTCTGCCGACACCAAGGGCGATCGCACTTCAAACTTGGGAACATAGAGACTACGACGGACTGTTCGACAAGAGCAGATTGGAGCAACTCGGACGAGTTAATATTAAATTACCAGAGCGACTTTTGCAAGCTTTTGTGGCAGACGCCCAAGCTGATATGGCTGCTGCCAAACTAGCTCTAGAAGCTAAAGATTGGCAAGCTGTGGAATATCAAGCCCACCGTCTCAAGGGAACTTCGGCTAATGTGGGAGTTGCTCTGATGTCGGATTTGGCCGCACAATTGGAGCATCAAGCGCGAGGCTTTCAATCTGAACCACCAGAGAGGGAATTGTTAAATATTGAGAGGATTGAGAACATATTAGTGAGTTTGTCCAGTCATTTAGCCCGGGTTCAAGAATTTGTGGAAACTCGAATGTTTGGTTAATATCTTACTCGCTCAGAGTCGAGATTAGTCGGCGATTAAAATCGCCATTACCAAAACGAAGTCCCTCTCTAAGAGACTAAGAAATAAAGCGATACGGTACGGAGGGTGCATCCTACATATAAAAATTATAATAGGGAAATTTAGTTGGTTTCTTTCTTCACTCCGTGTCCTCTGCGTTCTCTGCGGTTAATTTAAAAAATAATTAAGTTAGCTATGAATTACGATCCCAGTACAAACACTATTTTAGATAGCGATTCATTAGAAAATGATGAAAAACGGCTCACGCCTTTGATGACATTTGCTAGAGAACTTTTATTGTATGAAAACGAGGCTATTGCTGAGCAAAATTCTGTAAATGCTGTGTCGTACCTACCCGACGAAAGCAATAATTTTTGTGTTGAGAATTTGGTTGCAAAAGTCGCTCGGTGCTGTCGGGAAAGCAAGGTTGGGAAAAAATTACCTACGGCTTTTTACGTTCACGTTTCGGCTTTGCAAGCACTCAACCCAGTCATCGGAATCTACGAAAATTGTGCCAGACGCACTCTCGAAAATATTGATGAAGCAAATTTAGTTAAATTTTCACTCCATCAACCTAAAATATCTTATCTTTTTTACCCGGATTTCGATACAGATGCTCATCCTGCTTTGCAAACCAGCATCCAAATTAATCTAGCAACAGGGGAAGTGAAATATTTCGATTACAGCAACAGCGAAAACCCCCCGGTTTTGCACCGCAAGGAAACTTTTGTAGCTGCGGATTATCCCAATTACGAAAAGTTTTCTCGACTCACTCGCTGCGAGGAAAAGTGGGGGCTGCTTGACAATACTAGCGTTATCGGCACTCGCGAGGGTTGGCTCAAATATTTGGGATATTGCCGTGTAGAAATCCAAGATCATACTGTTGTCGAGCGTTTGAAAGAGGAGAATAGTGAGCTATCAATTCCTAAGATCGAGCGACACAAAGCTGCAATGGTACGCAATTCGCTTTCTAAACCTCTGCGTCTGGTTTTAGAAGCTGATTTAGCGAGGGACGGCGCGACTTTTTTTGATTACGGTTGCGGTTTCGGCGGGGATGTTAAATATATTGCACAAGAGGGTTATGCTATTTCTGGTTGGGACCCCTACTATCAGCCGGATACTCCGCGAATTTGTGCTGATATTGTGAATATTGGTTATGTGATTAATGTGATTGAATCTTTGGCGGAACGACGAGAAGCTTTGCTGAATGCTTGGGAATTAACTAAGAATTTATTAGTGGTAGCGGCTCAGGTTTTGATTGACGATCGCCAACAAGGTCAAATTGCTTACGGGGATGGGGTGATTACTTCTCGGAATACTTTTCAGAAGTATTACGAACAAGAAGAGTTGAAGGTTTATATCGACCAAGTTTTGAGTGTAGATGCAATTCCTGTGGCTTTGGGGATTTATTTTGTATTTCGGGATGCTGCGGAGGGTGAAAGTTTTCGTGCTTCTCGGTTTCGATCGCACTTATCGACTCCCAGGGTGCGATCGCAAGTTAAGCGGTTTGAGGATTATGCGGAAATGTTGGCTCCTTTGATGGCTTTTGTGAGCGATCGAGGCCGCCTTCCTGTTAAAGGCGAACTAGCGGAAGAATCGGCGATTAAGGAGGAATTTCACAGTTTTAATCGCGCTTGGAGGGTGATTTTGCAAGCAACGGATGCGGATGATTGGGAGAAAATCGCCGACAAGCGCCGCCAAGATTTGCTGGTGTATCTGGCTCTGAACGGTTTGGGCGATCGACCTTCAATGCGCCGACTCCCGGCTCAAATCCGCAACGACATCAAAGGTTTGTTTGACAATTATCAAAAAGCTTGCACTTTGGCAGATTTAATGCTATATAGTCTGAGCAAACCTGATATTGTGGCGGATTGCTGCGAAGATAGTGCGATCGGCTACAAACAGCATGGTTCCCTTTCAGTTCATGTCTCTGCATTAGAAGAACTAGACCCTTTACTCCGGCTCTACGAAGGCTGCGCCAACCGCACAATTGGCAGACTTGACGGCGCGACAATCATCAAATTTTACGCTCGCAAACCTCAGATTTCCTATTTATTTTATCCCGATTTTGACACAAACCCGCATCCAGCCCTTCACACTTCTATGCACATAGATTTGCGCGATCTTTCTGTGAGCTATCAAGACTATTCTGATGTGTATAATCCACCAATTTTAGTGAGAAAAGAAGCTTTTGTTACTGCGAGTTATCCCCATTATGACAAGTTTGCGAAACTCACCCGCCAAGAAGAAAAGTTAGGTATTCTCGATCGTGGCGCAGTTAAGAAACATCGGGAATGGATGAAGTGTTTGGAGGAAAATTGCGTTAAAATTAAGGCTCATAAGTTGTTTTGGCGATCGAATGCTGACCCAGAAAAATTGAAAATCCTGCAAAAAGCTGCCTCGGAACGTCAGCAGAAAAAGATTGAGGTTAATGTAGGAAAGAGTGAAGGAACCACAGAGGACACAGAGAGCACAGAGGATGGGAAAGAAGAGGGAGAGGAATAGTTATGGAAGCAGATTATGATTTTAGGGGGACTTAAACAATTTTTAAGCCCAAACCAATATAATTATAGTTAAGGCAACGATTGAGGAAAAGTGGTAATCATGGTAGTCCGTCAACCCCGCTATAGCAAAGAAGAGTTTGCTCAACGTGGCGATCGCATTTACCAAACTCAAATAGGCTCACAAATCGAATCTGAGAATCAAGGTAAAATTGTAGCGATCGACATTGAAACTGGAGACTTTGAAGTTGATGCGAGTGAAATAGCTGCTTGCGATCGCCTTGAATCTCGTCACCCAAATGCTCAAATCTGGATTGTTCGCGTTGGGTATCGTCACGTTCGCCGATTCGGTGGACGAACCAAGATATCTGTATGATCTCAGGAATCGTTAATGCTGATTTTGAACCGATTATCTCGCTTTCAATATGTGACTCTGATGGGAAAGTTTACACACATGAGGCGATCGTAGACACGGGCTTTAATGGTTGGCTTTCATTACCTTCCGACAAAGCATTAGGCTTCTTGCTACAATGTTTTGATACAGTTCAAGTCAGGTAGAATATGTCCATAATGAGCGCCCCAGCAAAATTCCAAGCAACCTCTCCTCCTTTCCGTTGGGATGAAGCGGGAGGTATCCGTATAGGTTCGAGTCGAGTCACCCTAGATAGCATACTTGCTTCATACCACAATGGCTCCACTCCCGAAGAAATCGCTATTCAGTATTCAGTTGTTCGCTTAGAAGACATATACAGTACCATTGCTTACTATCTAAACCATCGTCAGGAAATTGACAGTTATTTGGAACAGCGCAGCCAACAATCTCAGCAACTGAGACAAGAACTTTCTCGACAACACAACTTAGTTGATCTGAGACAACGTTTGCTTACTCGTTATCAGTCAAAAGGGGAGTCGATACCAAGTGCGCCTTCTAACTGATGAAAATTTTAATGGAGCCATATTGCGTGGGCTGGTGAGACGTTTGCCTGAATTAGATATTGTTCGTGTCCAAGATGTAGGGCTGATTCACACTGACGATCCAGATATTTTAGAATGGGCGGCTAATGAAGGACGCATCTTACTTACCCATGATGTGGCCACTATTACGATGTATGCCTACGAGCGAGTCAATCAAGGACTACCTATGCTGGGAGTTATTGAGGTTATTGCAACAGCACCCATTGGTAAGATCATTGATGATTTAGAACTATTTATTTGTTGCAGTCAGCCTGATGAATATGAAGGTCGAATTCTTTTCATCCCTTTCCCTATACTGTGATTTGGCTAGATAGTCGGTGGAATCTACTGTATGTGGTTCACATTGAGCGTGAAGAAAATGTCATTCGGATTATTTCAGCACGTAAAGCAACTCGTCAGGAGAGGGCAGAGTATGAAGGTTGAAGCATTAAAACAGCGATTAAACCGCAACCGTCCAATGACTAGCGTGACGATTCGTATGCCCGAAGATGTTGTGGAAGATCTAAAGAAAGTTGCACCATTGTTGGGTTTTTCGGGTTATCAGCCATTAATTCGTGCTTATATCGGTCAAGGTTGGCGCGTTGATTTAGAACGATTTGAGAGCGAGACAGTAACAGCCTTAGTAGCAAGTTTGAAGCGCCGAGGTGTCAGCGATGCAGTGATTGATGAGGCATTAAACGAAGTCCTTCGTGCTGAGTCCCGTTAATTGTGTCTAGCCAGCAGCATCTCATATCAAATCCGTTGACATCGGAATAATTCATCTCTCTCTTCTGGAGACTCTGTGCCATCTGCGCCCTCTGCGGTTAAATCATTCCGGTACAATCGGAATTGATACCATTACAAAAGTCATTGTCTCATAAACGCAGACGCAACCATCCTACTTTTGACAAAGCAGTTCGCCTTGGACAAGAATGGCGTAAGTCTGCTGAATAGCTCAATACCTGCACGCGGGCCAAAAACCCGGTTTCTGCGTGAATATCTCAAGGGATAATCCACGATTTTTCCTAGAAACCGGGTTTTTTAGGTTGATAGTGCGTAAGTCCTGTTAAGCAAACTTAATCTTCAAATAATCATCCTCCATCTTCGCCCCCGAAGGTTGCAGCGCCGCTAAAGCTTGCGGCAACACCAAATTACGGCGGTGATTCCCAATCCGAACATTCAACTCATCTCCCGTTTTGGTCAACTGGATCTGATCCTTAGCAATTCCGGGCAAATACAGTTCAAGACTATATTGATTGTTTTCCTGCACGATCTTAATCGTATTTTCTTTGTAATAAACTTGACTTGGATCTTCGTCTTTGTAAAGCGTTTCTTTCAACCGTTCCAAAGCTGGCAAACCGCACATTTCTTCAGAATAAAGTGGCACTTCCTTAACTGGCAGCGGCATGAAATCTGAGTGTATTTCCTGACGGTACTGCTCCTGGCTTTCTTTCCACCGTTTAAAAAATGGGTCAGTTACTTCGGCGGGAATAATCCGGTTAGCTACTACTAAATCAGTGGCTACATTGTACAAACTCAAATAGGCATGAGCCCGCAGAGACTCTTTAATTACCATTTTTTCTGGATTGGTAACTAACCTTACCGAAGTGACAGTATTGTCAGTTAAAACCTTTTCCAAAGCTTCGATTTGTTCGTAAAATTCGTAAGGTGCATCCATCACCTCTTTGTCTGGTAAAGAAAAACCCGCAATTGGTCTAAAAATAGGTTCAACTAAAGGTCTAAGGGCAGCAGATATACCTTGCAGCGGCTTGTAAAATTTTCTCATGTACCAGCCGCCAACTTCCGGCAAACTTAGCAGTCTCAATGCTGTTCCCGTCGGAGCAGAATCGATAATTAAAACATCAAATTCGCCTTCGTCGTAATGCCGCTTCATTCGCACTAAACCGAAGATTTCATCCATTCCTGGCAAGATGGCTAATTCTTCAGCTTGCACCCCTTCGAGTCCCTGCGCTCGCAAGACTTGAGTAATGTAGCGCTTAACTGCTCCCCAATTGCCTTCTAATTCCCTGAGAGCGTCTAATTCTGCTCCCCACAAATTCGGTTTCACCAGCCGCGAATCGTGTCCGAGTTCCATGTCGAAGCTGTCGGCTAAGGAGTGAGCGGGATCTGTGCTCAGCACTAGGGTTTTGTATCCCAATTCGGCACACCGCAGCCCAGTAGCAGCGGCTACGGAGGTTTTGCCGACGCCACCTTTTCCAGTCATTAATATTAAGCGCATTGATTGTTTAGCTCGCCTGAAAGTAGTTTACTCCTATATTGTAACGTTATGTAACAGAGATTAATTTTGTGGGGAAATTAATTTGGGCGATCGCCCGGACGGACATGGCGCATTTCGGGCTATCCACTAAATTGGTGCAATGTCAATATATGGGTTGAGTTGATGAGGGCGATCGCACTTTCTAAACTGTCGTAATCACTCTTTAAACTCAACTACTTTTCTTTCCCTATAAAAGGAGAGTCGATATTTATCTGCCAATTCTCATCAACAAATTGCAGGTTTTCATCATAAACGATCGTCAATTCGCCAAGATTTTGTGTGCTATTAGGATGCGACGAATCTTGAGAATTCACCCGCTCGGCTTGGAGAACAAATTTTAGTTTAATCCAACGTTTTCTGCCTGTAACACCAATCGAACTGCTGACTAAATCGGCGGACAGGGAACGGGGTAAGATAATTTCTTCATAAAATTCATCTTGTTCGTCCCAGTAACCGCAGAGTTTATAATCGCATAATTCTAGATGCTCTGCTACCAGAGAGTTGGCATCTAGATTTTCTAATACTTCTGTTAAATCTTGCCAAACAGGGTGATTTTTTAACTCAATTATCGTCATAGCTTGTGGATGATTAATGTTCAGTGAAAAAACCAGGGAAGTGTAGGACTCCATCTAGGATTTTTCCGTGAAAGCGGCGATCGCCTCCTTTGCCTAGCACTTTGGATTTTAGCTCGTAGTCTTCAACTTCTGAAGGAACAAGACCAATATTACCGCGAGGGGCAACAATTCCTTTTTCAATCGCTTTTAAATGTTTGTTGTTTTGGTCATACTTGATTCCGAGTTGTATTTGAGCTTGACTAAAAGATACTAGCAGCCCATTAGTTGCTTGATATATGGTATCAGGCTGAATATCTGCCCAGCTATTGGGTAGAGGTTCCATTTACTTTAATTAAAAATATTTTTCAAACATTAGTCTGGACGGGAAATACCAATTGTTTGAGCACATCCAACCGCGAACAGTCCCAGTAATCGATGTGAGAAACAATTAAACCGTCACTGTTGACTTTCAGTTCGCTCCTACCGGCGATCGCCATTTTCGGTTTCCAAGGTAACGGTGCGATCCAGCTCAGAGTCCAGCGAGTGTCTATAGTATCTCCCGACTGCGAAATCCCGTGCAAATCGAGATTTACATCCTGAAAAAAAGTCCCCATAAACCCGATCATTTTGCGGTAGCGATCGACTCCTGTAAATCGATTCACCGGATCTTCAAAATAAACATCTTTTGCATAGATGCTGTAAGTCTGATTATCGGGAAATCTTTGATAATCGTCTTTGAGAATTTCAAGAATGTCCATTTCGAGCGATCGTTATTCTTATATTATTAGAATATAATTTTAACACAAGAGAGCGAGAATCCGCAATTCTAGTCCAAATTGTGATAGTATATCGGGTTATTTCCTGCCTTGCCAACTTTCACCTTAACATCACAACTATGATTGACCTCTACACTTTTACCACACCGAACGGTCGCAAAGTCTCGATCATGCTCGAAGAAATAGGTTTACCCTACAACGTGCACGTCATCGACATCACAAAAAACGACCAATTTAGCCCAGAGTTCATCGCAATCAACCCCAACAGCAAAATTCCGGCGATAGTCGATCGAGATAACGGCATCACCGTCTTCGAGTCCGGCGCTATTCTAATCTATCTTGCCGAAAAAAGCGGCAAATTTCTGCCCACAGACAAACAAAAATACTTTCAAGTTATAGAGTGGCTGATGTTTCAAATGGCCAGCGTCGGCCCGATGTTTGGTCAGCTAAACCACTTCAAACGCTTTGCACCCGAACAAATTCCCTATGCGATTAGGCGCTACGAAAAAGAAACCTTGCGCCTCTACGGAGTATTAGACACTCAACTAGCAAAATATGAATATATCTGCGGCGACTATTCGATCGCCGACATTGCTACCTATCCCTGGGTTGCTATTTACGAATTTCAAGGATTAAGCCTCGACAACCACCCCCACCTCAAACGTTGGGTAGAAACCTTGCAGAAGCGTCCCGCAGTTGAACGCGGAATGGCTGTTCCATCATTATAAACCCCCCATCTAAATTGTATTTTTGGGAGGGCGGGACACCCCACAAGCAAGTTGACTTTTGTGGAACCGGCTTCTAGCCCGTTCTTAATAAACAGCGGGCGGGCTAGGAGCAACGGCCCACAAAGCAAGTTTACTGGTTGTGGAACGGGCTTCTAGCCCGTTCAAAAAAAGCCCTCAAACTCAATCAGCGAAATGCTTAATAATCGCCTCAGCAAACTCCGAACACTTCAACTCAGGCACCGGTGGCTCCATCAACCTCGCCAAATCGTAAGTAACTTCACCGTTAGAAATTGCCGCTCCCAAACCCTTCTTAATCAAGTCTGCTGCTTCCTGCCATCCCATGTATTCTAACATCATCACCCCGGACAAAATCAGGGAACCGGGATTAACTTTATCCAAACCAGCGTGTTTCGGTGCAGTGCCGTGAGTCGCCTCAAAAACTGCACATTCATCACCAATATTCGCACCGGGGCCCATACCTAATCCACCGACAATGGCGGCCGCCGCATCGGACAAATAATCCCCATTCAGATTCATTGTCGCCAAAATCGAATACTCGGCCGGTCGGGTTTGAATTTGTTGGAAAATACTGTCAGCAATTCGGTCGTTGACCATGATTTTTTCTTTCCACTGACCGCTGCCGTGACTGTCCCAAATTGCAAACAGAACGTCGGCAACTTCTTGACGAATTTTAGCTTGTTTTTCTGGGGTCAAGGCATCGTATCCCGGATCTATTTGGCGAGCATTATCTTCTAAGCTAATGTCGGGATTTTTTTCTTTGTTGCCCAGAATCCAAGACTCTCTTTCCGTTACGCACTGAGCGCGAAATTCGGTGGTTGCTAATTCGTAACCCCAATCTCGGAAAGCTCCTTCGGTATATTTCATGATGTTGCCTTTGTGCACCAAAGTCACTTGCTGCTTTTCTTTTGGCAACCTTAAAGCGTGGGTAATGGCGCGCCGTACTAAACGCTGAGAACCTGTTTTGCTAATGGGTTTAATTCCGATTCCAGAATCGAGGCGAATTTGTTTTTTGCCATGTTCTGGTGTTGCTGGAATTAACTCATTATTGAGGAATTCAATCAATTTTTTGCCGATTTCGCTGCCTTTAGCCCATTCAATTCCGAGGTAAATATCTTCTGTATTTTCCCGGTAAATAATTACATCTAGGAGTTCAGGAGTTTTGTGTAGCGATGGTGTTCCAGCATAATATTTGCAGGGTCGCACGCAGGCGTAAAGGTCGAAGATTTGCCGCAAAGCTACGTTTAGCGATCGAATGCCGCCCCCGATTGGGGTTGTCAGTGGCCCTTTGATGGCGACTCCGTATTCTTTGATCGCGTCTAAGGAATCCTGGGGCAGATATTGGTAAGTACCGTAGACATCGCAAGCTTCGTCGCCTACATAGATTTTAAACCAGTTGATTTTTCGATCGCCACCGTAAGCCTTTTCTACCGCAGCATCCATGACTTTCTGGGATGCAGGCCACAAGTCAACGCCGGTACCGTCGCCGCGAATGAAGGGAATAATCGGGTCATTGGGGACGATCGGCGAACCGTCTTTGAAAGTAATTTTAGAACCAGTTGTCGGGGCTACAATCTTTTCGTACATATTTTAACAGCGCGGATAGGAATGTTCCCTATTTTGCCACGATTATCTGCCTAAACCTCAACCCATCCTAAATATTTGTATAAATTTAAGTTTGATTTTTGGGATATCGTCTGCCCGTCACTGTGACTTTTGGGCGATCGCCAATTTAAAAGTTAATTTAAAAAAGTAGCAAAGATAGCAGAATTTTCTATCAAATCTCCCTCTCTATCTTTCAAAGCTACGGTTGAGAATATGCTGGAAACAAGTCAGTGGATTTTAGATTTTAGATTTTAGATTTTAGATTTACTCCACAGATGAATCTGGGAGATTGAACCTTAGTCTAAAATTTTGGGCGCATCACGGCTTTTGTCGGAAAGTTGTATGCGTTTTTGGGCGGGATCAAAATGGTGATTGTAGTCGCCGATTAACGCAAATCAACGCAGATTATTTTCACAAAATTTGCATTTATTTGCGATATTTTTCCTTCTGCATATTCTTTTTGACAACCCACAATATAAACCAAATGACAATAATCACCACAACTATTTTGGCAACCGGGCCCAGATACTCCTCTACAAGTGTATAATTTTCCCCTAGTTTATATCCGGCAAAAGTCAGGAAACATACCCATAAAAGAGTGCCTCCAGTTGAGTATAGTAAAAAAGGAATTAAAGGCATATTATTGATGCCAGCGGGCAGAGAAATTAGGGTGCGAACTCCCGGTACGAGGCGACACAAAAACACGGCTTTGTTGCCGTGTCTGTTAAACCATCTATTTGCTTTGTCAATATCGGCGCCCGATACAGTGATCCACTTACCGTATTTGTCGGCTAAATTCCTCAAGCGTTCTTCGCTCAATAATTTACCCGCATAGTACCAGGGAAGCGCCCCCAGAATTGTACCGATTACTCCTGCTGCGATCGCCGGGGCTAACTGCATATCCTCACCCTTTGATGCCGTGAATCCTGCCAGCGGCATAATCAATTCTGAGGGTATGGGCGGGAAAAGATTTTCTAAAAACATCAACAGGCCTATTCCGAGATAGCCCATCGATTGCATTGTGCTAGTTATCCATTCAACCATTTTGATTCACTAATTTGGTAAGAAGAAGCCAGTAGTCATTAGTCATTAGTCATCCCTCGTTCCTAGACTCTGCCTGGGAACGCATATCTAGAGGCTCTGCCTCGACTCCCCATGAGGGAGGCAGAGCCTCCTTGTATTCATTCCCCGACACAGCGTGGGAACGATAAACGATGATTAAGTGCCCGAAGTCCAAGAGTTTGTGTACTCAATTTGTTCGGCAGTCAAGGTATCAATGTGAATACCCATTGCTTCCAATTTGAGACGGGCAATTTCTTTGTCAACTTCCACGGGGATTGAGTGAATACCAGGCTCTAGTTTGCCTTTGTTCGTAACTAGATATTCGCAGGCTAAAGCTTGGTTAGCAAAGCTCATATCCATCACGGCGCTGGGGTGTCCTTCGGCTGCTGCCAAGTTGATCAAACGGCCTTCGCCCAACACAATAATCGACTTGCCATTATTGAGGTGATATTCTTGAGTGAAAGACCGAACCGTTTTCACGTCGGTGCTTTTTGCGCCGAGAGATTTGAGGTCAATTTCAATGTCGAAGTGACCGGAATTGCAAACAATTGCGCCGTCTTTCATTGTCTCGAAATGTTCGGCACGAATGACGTGTTTGTTGCCCGTAACGGTAATGAATATATCTCCGACTGTTGCTGCTTCGTCCATCGGCATGACGCGGAAACCGTCCATCACTGCTTCGATCGCCCGAATCGGATCGATTTCGGTGACAATTACGTTAGCACCCATACCACGGGCGCGCAGTGCCGTGCCTTTGCCGCACCAACCGTAACCTGCAACCACAATATTTTTACCGGCTAACAAAATATTGGTAGCGCGGATAATGCCGTCTAGGGTAGATTGACCGGTGCCGTAGCGGTTGTCAAAGAAGTGCTTGGTGTCGGCGTCGTTGACGTTCATTGCGGGGAAAGTCAGCACACCGTCTTTCAACATGGCCCGCAGGCGCACGATGCCTGTGGTAGTTTCTTCGGTAGTTCCGATTAAGTCGGCAATTTGGTTCGGGCGGTGCTGGATCAGTGCGGCTACTACGTCGCTGCCGTCGTCGATGATAATATTGGGGCGGTGGTCTAGGGCTGTGTAGACGTGACGTTCGTAGGTAGCCGCGTCTTCTCCTTTGAGGGCGAAGACGGAAATGCCGTAGTCTTCAACTAAGCAAGCCGCTACGTCATCTTGAGTGCTCAAGGGGTTGCTGGCGATCAGTACGGCGTCGCCACCGCCGAGTTTGATGGCGATTGCCAAATGAGCGGTTTCTGTGGTTACGTGGCAGCAAGCAGCCAAGCGAATGCCAGCAAAAGGCTTTTCTTTAGCGAAGCGTTCTTGAATTTGCCTCAAAACGGGCATTTCCCGGCCGGCCCACTCGATGCGTTGCTTTCCCAAGGGGGCGAGGGACAAGTCTTTGACTTCGTGTTTAATCTTGACGGATGTAGCAACCATGTATGTTATTTCTCAGAAATCATCAAACTTTGTTAGTTTTAGCAGATTAAGTCATCGGCGGGCAAGTGCTGTGATTTTACTCGATCGGGGTCGGCGCTGCTAATCTTAAATTTTGATTGTGTTTTAATGATTAGCGAACGAGTCGAGGGAGTCACCCGCACAGTGAGAGTCAAACATTCCTGTCGGCCGATGGATCTCAATCTTTTGTGTTAGCGTGGCATTTTTTAATTATTTGACCGAAAGCATCCAGGATACAAGCCCCCGAATTTATCCGTGGGGTCAAGGCTTCCATCGAAAATCGAAAATCGAAAATCGAAAATCGATTGACACTCTCACTTGGGCTGCTGGCAGTTTGATCGCCTGCGTGGCGTTCCCAGCTTGGCAGCCTGCAGATATGATCAGTTGGTTAGGACTTGGTTCAGCAGGGATTAGTTTCCCGTTCCCAGACCTCTTCAAATACTTTTTAGCGGAAATATATAGCAGTCCGATCTGAGTCTCACAACACAACGCCCTCTTGTCTTCCTAGACTTGTTGTATAGCAAGACTTTCAGATTTTATGGCTCTAGAAAATCACTTAGGATTGCTATAGTTGCTGTTGCACGAACCGTTTCAATTGGGCGATCGGATAATTGTAGAAGGCTTTGAAGGTACTGTTGAAAAGATTTTGCTGCGTTCAACTCAAATTATTAGCGATCGGGGAGAGCGAGTTATCGTGCCGAAGGCGATCGTATTTGCCAATTCAGTGCGGGTAAGCTAATCCGCATTTAAATTGCGGCGAACTAACTTGCCTTTAAATTTAGCCTATGATGTTGATACTTCAGGCTTTAACGATGGTTCTTTGCATCTTATTGTTCGCTATTGGACGCTGCGCGAACAAGCACAGGTGCGACGGACAAACACCAGGGCTGTGGTGGCGATTAAAGTAGCGTGCATCCGGGCGGACATTAAAATTCCTCAACCGGTACTGGTGACTTTGTACGATCGAACAATTTACCGTGAGGGAGTTTTGAATTTTGAGTGGGGAGAGGGAGAGAGTGGGAGAGTGGGAGAGTTGGAAAAATCCTCTTGCTTCACGCTTGACTTCTTCCCTCAACACCCATCCGTTAACTCCGTTAAATCCCGTATACTGGGCGTGGCCGAACTTTCCTCTGATATCAAATCCGCGCTTCGACAGTCGGGCGTAAAATCGAGTCAACATCCAGCACTCAACCATCATTCAGTTTGGCGACCCCTCCTTCAACAGTCAACAGTCAACAGTCAACAGTCAACACTCAACAATTCCGGAGGAGTGCAACCAGAATTGATATGAATTCTCCCTTCTGACTTTTCAAATCAAGCAAAAGGCGAGCCGATTTCTCATTAGCGCGCCTCCTAATTGAATTTTATTTTGTCAAGCGTCATTGAGGATATTGTTCCGGTTGAAAAAATCATGAAGTCGTCTTGCTAGCGCGGCGGCGGCGCGCTGCAACCAAACCACCCAAACCGAGAGCCAAACCAGTCATTGTCATGGGTTCTGGAACTGCTTCTGCGCTGACTGTGAAATCTTGGAAGTCTGTGTCGTTTCCGCCACCGCGATCGTCGAAGCCAATTAACGTGCCTCCGTTAAACAGAGAACCTGTTCCGTTTGTGAATTGTCCCGCAGCTTGGAAGACGTTCGTGGTTTCTTTGTCGAGCGCGTTCCACAGTTGCGATTGCGCGCCAAACACCGCTTGCTGGCTGCCGCTGTTCAAGGCTGAGGTCGAGTAGACACTGCCGTTGCCGCCACTGTTGAGTCCCAAAGTATAAATTTGATTTGCCAGGAATGTGAATACTGCCGAGCCAGAACCCAAGACTGTATTACCCAGAGTTCCTTTCCATTCGTTCTCCCAGGTGTTGTCTGAGGATTTAGTTTCCGAAAACAGGGTGCTAACTAGAGTGGCAGCCGAGTCCTTCACGGTGTAGATGCCCAAAGAGGAGGTATACCCACCGTGAGATTCTTTGAAGTTAAACTTGACGCTTGTATCTTGGCTGAATGTGATGCCGTTGGTACCAAAGGAGAAGGCCTGAGCTGGAGCTCCGGCGCCAAACAGAGCTGTGGCGGCGGCGGTAGCTGTTAGGGCGGATAAGAGTTTGGTATTCATAAACCTGTTCCTTTTGTGCGATCGTCTTAATAATTTCATTATGCGATACTTTGTTTGTATTTGGGGCACTTTAGGTAAAGTTTGACATATTCTTTATCAAGCCTTTACATATCCTTCATAAATTCTCTCTATCACATCTGCAGGCGGGCGATCGCCTCCTAATAATACCCACTAAATAATTATAAATATTGTGGCTTGAAACCTTGCCGTAGCGGGCATGGGAGCGCGGGTCAGCCCAAGTGATTTGGATCGAGCTTAGGCTAATTTTTTATTATATTGTCAAGTCTCAATCCTCAACAGCAAACACTTAAGTATAAATACGGTAATATTCGTGGGTACGGACTGTTACAGAAGTTTTCTATTAACCTGAAACTGGGAATATTTGTTTTTTGGGACTTGTGTAGGGGAGTTAAAGTAGTTTATCTATCGGGTAAATTACGTACAAAATGCGATCGTTGGCTCTACGTATTTTGGTTGAGTTAAATAGATCCCGTGGCGTCAGATATCCCACAGATGCGATCGACCAGATGCAATTTCTGCCGATTGAAGCGGTAAAAGACGGGATTGCCCCTCAACCAAGATTGTATAGAGAAGGTCTGGCCCCGTCTTTGCTCCCGATCGCCCGCATCAAAACAGACCGCTGTAGCGTTCCTCTGCCCAAGGTTCGCCCCGCCGATGGTAGCCGTTGCGTTCCCAAAAACCGAGTTCTTCGGTTTCTGTAAACTCCAGGCCGTTAATCCATTTAGCGCTTTTCCAAGCGTACAAGTGGGGAACTACCAGCCGCATTGGGCCGCCGTGGTCTGCGGATAGAGGTTCGCCGAAGACGGTGTGGGCGAAAAAGTTTTCTTCTCGGAGGAAGTCGGCGAGCGCAATGTTAGTCGTGTAGCCGCCGTAGCAGTGTTCCAAGACGTGCATAGCTTTCGGATCGACTTCTATATAGTTCATAAAATCTGTGACTTTGACTCCAGTCCACTGCACGTCGAGTTTTGACCACCGGGTGACGCAGTGAAAATCCGCAGTAAAGTTACTTTGGGGCATGGCCTGGAAGTCCGACCAAGTGAAGGTTTTTGGTTTTGCCAATCCCCAGACTTTAAATTCCCAACTCTCAATGCTGACAGAGGGTGTATCGCCGTAGGTCAGCACAGGAAAGCCGTTGGCGAGGTATTGACCCGGGGGGACGCGATCGCTGTTTTCTAATTCTGGCTTGCGAAAAAATTTGCCCAGCATTGATTCACGCTCTACAGTAACTGACTGCAATCCTCACTATAACTTGCAGAGATGGCCGCATTGCAATTCATCTCAAGGTAGAAAGTAAAAGCACCTCAGCAGAAATAAAAATTCCACAATCCTGCCTGATGCCAACCTCCTTCTGCCTTGTGAGAGAGGCTAAGCTAAAAATTCCCAAATATATCACCCCATAGTATGAATTACCTAACCTTAAATTTTATCGCAATTGATGGTGCATTTCTGAATCTTTGATGTATTGTAACAATATGCTCAGATGCCATATGTAAAAAACATTGATGGGGTAAAAATCATGATCACAAGTTGCTTGATTCCTTTGACGGTCTGCTTGGTTGCTTGGTGGGTGACTGCCGGGACTGACAACAGAACGCTAGACGGAATTCCGGCTCCGATAGCTGCAATTATTGGAGTTTGTTCGTTAATTTGGTTTGTGGCGGCGTGTCCTTGGCCTGTTGAACTCGCTCTAGTCTTGGCGGTGGTGGTTTTTGGCAAAGCTTATTTGCAAAAAATCTTGAAAGTTGGCTGAATTTTCAGGGCTAGCGCTCCTATGATTTGCGGGAGCGCGATCGGGTGCTGCTACTTTGTTAAAATTTTTCGCGATTGGTCTGGCTAGGTTCTCCGAGGGGGTCGCAAAGACGGAACCAACCCCAGAACTGGTGAAATTCAATTTACATATTTCGGTTAAAAATTAGAATATCAAGATCGACAGAGAAACCCGGTTTATCTTAGATAAACCGGGTTTGTGGGGGGCTAAAATTTTCAAACATCCCGCAAGAATTGCTTAGGACTTAGACAGTCGGAACACAAGAAACCGGGTTTCTGAGTCCAGGAATGTTGCTATATGTGCGTAAAATGGCGCTCTGTTAAATTGGCAAGCGATTGATATCTTTATTAGAACCAATTACTACCATCGCGTCGCCCTTTCTCAAGCGTTCGGTTGGCTCCGGATTAATCTCGAACTTGTCGGCGCGCCCGACTGCTAGCAAGTTCAAACCATACTTGCGCCGGAGCTCCAATTCGGAGATGGTTTTACCGTCAAACTTTTCAGGAACGAGCAACTCAACGATGCTGTGATCTGGGTCGAGGTCAAAGCGTTCTAAAATGCTGGGTTTTGTAAGAAGGCGGGCCAAAGAGCAGCCCATTTCTCGTTCTGGAAAAACTACATGATCTGCGCCGACTTTTTTCAACAGTTTTAAGTGAGTTTCCGAAGAAGCTTTGGCTATTACGTGACGTACCCCCCCTTCCTTAAGATTAAGGGTGGTGGTAATGCTTTCTGCTAGGTAATTGCCGATCGCAACAATCACTGTTTCAAATTCAAATATGCCGGCTTCAGCAAGAGCGCTAGGCTCAGTAGAATCTAACTGCACAACGTGAGCAGCAATACGATCGGTCAAAGCTTGAGTTACTTTTTTTTCATCGGTGTCAACTCCCAAGACTTCGTAACCCAAGCCGTGCAGAGTCGAACACACAGCTTTGCCGAAGCGTCCCAAACCAATAACGGCAAACTGCTTGTTGTCGGCGCGCAAAGTGCGAAAAAAATTCAAAGATGACAGGTTCACTGAATATCCAGCGCTGAGCGTCTTGCTGTTTAAATTTTAGCAGAGACAGCGCCGCCTCCTTTTGGTTTTTAGGTAAGTAGTAAAAGTTGATTTGGGTTGTCACCCATTGTTTAGATTATCAGCAACGAGGCAGGATTTTTTTATCCCACTAACAAACTTTCCTCAGCATACTTAAAAGACCTGGGTTTTGGGTCGCCGAATGCAGCACTCACCAGCAGCAGTATCCCAACCCGACCTATGTACATTGTAGCAATCAAAATCAACTTACCGATCGCTGAAAGCGTGGGTGTAATCCCAGTGGAAAGACCGACCGTGCCAAAAGCTGAAACGGCTTCATACAGCGCTGCGATAAATTCTACTTCTGGATTGGTCAGCTCGATTAAAATTGCAGATGTGAACGCGACCAACAGGGAACCGAAGACTACGCTAATGGTTTTCAGAATCATGGGTGGCGGGATTTGACGCTGATAGCACTCCACATCTTCCTGGCCTTCGATAACTGCTGTGGTACAGCAAAACAATAGCCTAAAAGTTGTGGTTTTGATTCCGCCGCCGGTGCTGCCAGGACTAGCGCCGATAAACATCAGCGCGATGGTCAGAAATAGCGAGGCTTCGGTCATTTGGCCAATGCTAATTGTATTGAACCCCGCCGTGCGGGGAGTAACAGATTGAAACCAAGCTGCCATCAGCTTTTGAGGAAAAGTTAGAGAGCCGAAAGTGTCTGGGTTGTCGTATTCGAGCACCAAAAAGGCTACCGTTCCTAAAATTAAAAGGACAGCCGTTGTAGTGGTAACAACTTTGAAGTTCAGGGAAAAAACTGTGCAGATAGGGCTTTTGTTGAAGCGATCGCGCAGCCACAAGTACATTTCCATAATTACTTGATAGCCGATTCCCCCAAATATGATTAAGCCGCTGACTGTGAAGTTAACCATAGGCGAAGTGATGTAGCCGATCAAATTATCTGAATAGATGCTAAAACCCGCGTTGTTAAAGGAATTAACGCTGTGAAATATAGCAGACCACACACCCTCTTTAAATCCGTATTGGGGGACGAAAACCGTCATCAGCAAAAACACTCCTGTTAATTCAAACAAAAGCGTTGTTGCTAGAATTGACTGCACGAGTTGTACGACGCCGGCTAGCCCGGATTTGTCGAGAGATTGTTGCAGGGCAACTTTGTCTTTCAAGCCAAAGCGGCGGCCCAATAACAGCAGCAAGAAAGTCGTGGCTGTCATGTAGCCCAACCCTCCTATTTGCACCAGTAAAACTAGGCACAGTTGCCCCCAAAAAGAGTAATATTTTCCGACATCTACAACCGACAAGCCCGTGACGCAGACAGAGGAAGTAGAGGTAAACAGTGCTGTTATTGGATCGCTCCAAGTTCCATCAATTGTGGAAAAGGGCATCATCAGTAATAGAGCACCTATGAGGATGACAGCGAGAAAGCCCAAAGCAATGGTTCGCGAGACAGTCATTCGATTTTAGGTTTTAGATTTGAGATTTTAGATTTGAGAGGGAACCCACAAATCGATTTGAGATTTGAGGTTTGAGAGGGAAGCCACAAATCGATTTGAGATTTGAGGTTTGAGAGGGAACCCACAAATAGAGCGTCGGGCTTGAAATCAGGACATCTCTATCTGGCGAAGGCCGGAGACCGATCGAACTCAATAGCCAAATTCTATGACAACATCGGGAAAATAACGGTAGAATTCCTTTAATAACTTGCGATCCGGCGATGACATCAACACTTTACCAGCAAATTCAGCAACTTTACGACGCTTCTAGCGGTCTGTGGGAGCAGGTGTGGGGCGAACATATGCACCACGGTTACTACGGCCCGGATGGCAATTTGAAAAAAGAGCGCCGACAGGCTCAGATAGATTTGATAGAAGAACTGCTGGGCTGGGCTGGAGTACCGTCAGAGAAGGCACTCTGTGAATCTTACCGCATTCTCGATGTCGGTTGCGGCATCGGCGGCAGCACGCTGTATTTGACTCAAAAGTTTAGTTCGATCGCGGAAAATAATTTAAAGTTGGATGGCAGGAGCGATCGTGATTTTAGCATATCTGCCGAACAAAATAAAACGGGCGCTAGCGTTACAGCGACCGGGATTACTCTGAGTCCGGTACAGGCCAACAGAGCGACCGAACGCGCTAAAATTGCCGATGCTCAAAGCAATGTGAATTTTTTGGTCGCAGATGCTTTGAATATGCCTTTTCCTGATGAGTCCTTCGACTTGGTTTGGTCGCTCGAAAGTGGCGAACATATGCCCGACAAAATTAAGTTTTTGCAGGAATGCTGCCGCGTACTCAAGCCGGGAGGAACTTTGATTTTGGCTACTTGGTGTCACCGCCCGGTGGGAGAAACGGCGGGAGAATTAACTGATGAAGAGAGAAAGCAATTGGCAGAAATTTACCGGGTTTATGCTTTGCCTTATGTGATTTCTTTGCCGGAATACGAGGAAATTGTTCGCAGTTTGCCTTTGACAAGTATTCGCAGCGCTGATTGGTCAAAAGCTGTTGCTCCTTTTTGGGATGTGGTGATCGATTCTGCTTTGACTCCGAGCGCGATTTGGGGTTTGCTAACGAGCGGTTGGACTACTATTCAAGCTGCACTTGCTCTCGGATTGATGAGCCGTGGATATCAGAGCGGGTTGATTCGTTTTGGGCTGATTTGTGCTGTAAAATAACAGGCATATATCAGAGAAGTTTTGAGTCTTGAGTTGATGAGTAAGGTGTGCATTGCACACCCTACAGAATATTATTTGTTTGGTGCGGGTGTGAGATTTATGGGCAATGATTCGATGGGCAAGTCTTGGATTGATAAAAATGGCTCGGCTCCGCAAAGCTGGGTGAGGGCATTTTGGGAGTTTTCTCGGCCGCACACAATTGTGGGTACTAGCTTGAGTGTATTGGCTTTGTACGCGATCGCCCAAAGTGCGCGGCTGTTTGTGAATCCTGTATTTGCGCCCCTAGCTTGTGCCTGGTTGGCTTGCATTTGTGGCAATATTTATATTGTGGGATTGAACCAGTTAGAAGATGTTGAAATTGATAAAATTAATAAGCCGTATTTGCCGATCGCATCGGGAGTGTTTTCTCGGAAAACCGGGGAATTAATTGTAATTGCAACGGGAATTATAGCAATTTTGACTGCTGTTTTACAAGGCCCGTTTTTGCTGGCTACGGTTGGCGTTAGTTTGGCGATCGGGACTGCTTATTCTCTGCCGCCAATTCGGCTGAAGCGGTTTCCTTTGTGGGCGGCGCTGTGCATTTTTACGGTGCGGGGCGCGATCGTAAATTTAGGCTTATTTTTGCACTTTAATTGGGTGTTGGGTTTGGGAAGGGCGAAAAGCGCTTTTTCTGGCTGGAGTTGGGAGAGTATGTCTTTTGAGATTCCTGCGGAAGTTTGGGTGCTGACGGTTTTTGTTGTGGTGTTTACGTTTGCGATCGCCATTTTTAAAGATATCCCCGACATGGAAGGGGACAAGCAATATAATATTACTACGTTTACGATTGAGCTGGGTAAGCCGGCCGTCTTTAATTTATCTCGCTGGGTGTTGACGGTTTGTTATTTGGGCGCGACTTTGGCGGGAGCGATGGTGTTGCCTAATGTTAATTTAGTGTTTCTGGCAGTTTCTCATTTGGCGGCTTTGGGTTTGATGTGGTTTTGGAGCACGAAAGTTGATTTGGACGATAAAATAGAAATTGCTGCATTTTATCAGTTTATCTGGAAGTTGTTTTTCTTAGAATATCTGATTTTTCCCGCCGCTTGTTTGTTGGGGTAGAAGGGGGAGAAGGAAGAAGGAAGAAGGAAGAAGGAAGAAGGAAGAAGGAAGGAAGAAGGAAGAAGGAAGAAGGAAGTTCGGCAACGGATTGTGTAACGGATGTAACGGATGTCAGGAAGAAGGAAGAAGAAGG
Source organism: Microcoleus sp. D2_18a_D3 (assembly GCF_036702455.1). Classification (NCBI taxonomy): domain Bacteria; kingdom Bacillati; phylum Cyanobacteriota; class Cyanophyceae; order Oscillatoriales; family Microcoleaceae; genus Microcoleus; species Microcoleus sp. D2_18a_D3. Next base: position 10,512 of record NZ_JAUBTK010000021.1, on the reverse strand, counting down.
AAGGGGGAAGAAGGAAGAAGGAAGGGGGAAGAAGGAAGAAGGAAGAGTTAACAAATTAGAACAAGTGGGCAATTACAAGTTAGCGAACTCCCAAACAACCAAGACAACTATGGCTTCTCAAAAAAAATCGCGAAAATCTGCTGGCAAATTGGGTGCAGAAGACTGTTTGAAATTAGCTTGGGAACATCACCAAGCGGGACGTTTGTTAGAAGCTGAGAATTTGTACCGGCAAATCATAGAAGTACAGCCGGAATCAGCAAACGTGCTGTGTTTGTTGGGAATAGCGGCGAGACAGCAGGGAAAAATTGCAGAGGCGATCGACTTTTACGAAAAGGCGATCGCCCAAAACCCCAATTTTGTAGAAGCACATTTAAATAAAGCTAATCTTTTACTGGATGTAGGCGAGTATCAAAGGGCGATCGCCAGTTACGAACAAGTCATCAAAATTCAGCCCAATTCCGCACTCGCTTACAATAATTTGGGCTGGGCAAAACAGCAATTATGCGAAATAGAGTCGGCAATTTTATATTACCAAACAGCGCTGCAACTCGACCCCAACCTGTACGAAACAGCGCACAATTTAGCACATTTATTTAAAGAAAAAAAACACTTTAACGAGGCGATCGCCTGTTACCTGCACGCTTTAAAAATAAATCCCAACTTGACATATTCTCTGATGGGTTTGGGAACAGTTTGGCAACAACAGGGGAAATTTGCCGAAGCTTTGAACTGCTACCAACAAGCTGTAAAACTAGAGCCAAACAATCCCGAAGCTCACAACAATGTAGGAGCATTTTACCACGAACAAGGCAATGCAAAAGCAGCAATATCCTACTACAGACAAGCATTAAAATTAAAGCCAGACTTCGTGGAGGCTCTTAACAATCTCGGACACGCTTTGGTCGATTTAGGAGAATTTCAAGAGGCTTTTTATTGTCACAGTCGAGCCTTGGAATTGCAGCCAGACAACGCCACCGCACACCTGGAATTCGCCTTAACTTTGCTATTGTTCGGAGATTTTCAGCGCGGTTTTGCTGAATACGAGTGGCGGTGGCGCACTCCGCAACTACAACCGAGGCAATTTAAACAGCCGGTTTGGGATGGTTCGGATTTGCAGGGAAAAACTATTTTACTGCACGTCGAGCAAGGCTTCGGCGATTCGATTCAGTTTATTCGCTACGCCCCGATTCTTCGCAGCCGAGGGGCTAAAGTTATGGTGGCTTGCTATCCAGAACTGCTGCGGTTGTTTGCGACAGTTCCTGGTATTGAATATTTATCAGTTAGTCTGGAAGGTTTGCCAGAATTTGACGTTCACGCACCTCTGATGAGTTTGCCACGAATTGTGGGGACAACTCTGGAAACAATACCAGCAAATGTTCCTTATTTAGCTCCGCCTGCTGAGTGCAAGTTTGCGCTTTCTTCTGATGCAAAATTGAAGGTAGGGATTGTTTGGGCGGGGAGCCCGAAGCGCCGGAAAGACAATCAGCGTTCTTGCAGCTTGAGCGATTTTATTCGATTTTTGGATGTTCCGGGAATTGCTTTTTATAGTTTACAAAAAAACTTGTCCGAGAGCGATCGCACTTTGTTGAACCAACACTTAGTGCCGGATTTAACTCCGCATTTGAACGACTTTGCTGATACCGCTTCGGCTATATCTCAACTGGATTTAGTCATTACTGTCGATACGGCTGTGGCGCACTTAGCCGGTGCTTTAGGAAAACCGGTTTGGGTGCTGCTTTCTTTTGCTCCTGACTGGCGCTGGCTGCTGGATCGTGAAAACAATCCTTGGTATCCAACTGCGAGGCTTTTCCGCCAAAGTCAGCCGGAAAGTTGGCAAGAATTGTTTGAGGAAGTGCAGGCGGCTTTGAGTTTATTTGCGATCGCAAATACTGCTAGTTATTCGGAGGATTCTGCCAAAGATTCGCTTGACTTCGTTTCACTTGCAATGACTGCTAATCATACGCCTGACCTCGATTCTGTAGCTCTCAAAATGACAGGTGCAAGGGTAGTTCAAGAGAGTAAACAAATATTGGTGATTGCGAGCGAAGGGTTAGCAGAAGGCTCTGCAGCTAAGCAATCGCAGGGGATTGAGACATCGATTGCGATCGGAAACGGCGGGGAGAATTTAGTTGTTTTAGAGGATTTATTGCGGCAAGCAGAGCATTTAATGGAAACAGGAGATCGGGAAGAGGCGATCGCCATTTACGAACAGATTATATCTCTTGACCCAAGTTGCGTCCAAGCGCGGATTAATTTTGGTTTTCTCAAGCAAGAAAATGGCGAATTAGACGCAGCTATGTCGCATTACCGAGAAGCTTTAGCGCTTAATCCCAATATTCCTCAAACATCTTACAACTTGGCAAAGATTTTTGAGGAACAAGCTCAAGTGGAAGAGGCGATCGCACATTACGAACAAGCTCTTGTCGCTGAACCGAATTTCGTACCCGCACTGATTAATTTAGCTGTCGCGCTGCAAGAAAAAGGCGAACTTGTAAGGGCGATCGAGCTGTACCGACGAGCGCTGGAAATTCAGCCGCATAGCTGGGAAGCTTACAACAATCTGGCAACAGTTTTGCAAGAACAGGGGAATTTAGAAGATGCGCTGGAGTATTATCACAAAGCTCTAGAATTGCTGCCGGATTTTGTGGAAGCTATCAACAATTTAGGCAGGACGTTTCTGGAAAAAGGCGCGGTAGAAGATGCGATCGCCTGCTACAGACGAGCAATTCATTTAAGTCCAAATCACGCTAGCGCTCACCTGAATTTATCCTTGGCTTTGCTGTTGGTGGGAGATTTGGAAAATGGTCTCGCTGAATATGAGTGGCGCTGGCAAATTAAAGAATTTCACACTGGTCATTCCTGTTTTTTGGTGGGGCCGGATAATACTGTTTCGGCGAGAGAATACCGGCCTCTATGGGACGGTTCTGATTTGGTGGGAAAGACTATTTTGCTGCACGCCGAACAAGGTTTAGGCGATTCGCTTCAGTTTATTCGCTACGCTGCGATCGTCAAAAATAAAGGCGGTAGGGTCATTGTGGGCTGTTACCCGCAATTGCACCGTTTATTTGCAACGGTTGACGGCATTGATTTGCTAATAGTTAAAGGGGAGCCACTGCCGGAATTTGACGTGCAAGCGCCGATGTTGAGTTTGCCCTATATTATCGGTACAAAGCTGGAAACAATACCGGCAAATACTGCTTATTTATCTCCGCCTGCGGGTGCTGAATTTACGCTTGGGCCCGATCGCACTTTGAAAGTTGGGATTGTCTGGGCGGGGAATCCAAAACACCGCAAAAACAAGCAGCGTTCTTGCAGTTTGAGTCAGTTTCTGCCGCTTTTGGACGTTTCGGGGGTAAGTTTTTACAGCTTGCAGAAAGAGGTTTCCGAGGCCGATCGCGCGCTGTTGAATCAAACGTCTATCGTAGATTTGAGCCCGTATTTTGGCGATTTGGCCGATACTGCGGCTGCGATCGCCAAACTGGATTTAGTCATTAGTGTCGATACCGCTGTAGCCCATTTGGCGGGCGCTTTGGGTAAACCAGTGTGGATTTTGCTGGCGTTTTCGCCGGATTGGCGGTGGCTGTTGGAGCGTGAAGATAGTCCTTGGTATCCAAGCGCAAGGCTGTTTCGCCAGCATCAGCGGGGCGACTGGGAGGACGTTTTCGATCGGGTGGCGGAAGCTCTAGGCGCGGTTGCTGCAACATTTGTGCCGTCGGATTTGGCGGATGCAGAGTTTCGGTTGGGCGTGGATTTGCAGCAGCAAGCCGATTTTGGCGGTGCGATCAAATGTTATGAGCGGGCGATCGCGATCGATCCTAATTACGCAGCCGCGCACAGCAATTTAGGCGTTGTCAAACAGCACAGCGGCCAGCTAACAGAGGCGATCGCGCACTACCAACAAGCCCTCTTCATCGACGGGAATTTGGCGGAAACTGCGAGCAATTTGGGCAGTGCGCTCGCAGAAGTAGGGGAGACTGAAGAGGCGATCGCACAATATGAACGGGCGCTTTCTTTGAAACCGAATTGCGCGGAAGCGCTAATTAATTTGGGCCTGTTGCGGGAAGAACAAGGGGATGTGGCGGAGGCTATAAGCTGCTATGAGCAAGCGATTCAGGTCAATCCTAATTGCGCGGTGGCTTATTTGAATTTGGGAATTGCTTTGGAGGCACAAGGGGAGGATGCGATCGCGAATTACGAACGGGCGATCGCGAATTACGAACGGGCGATCGCGCTCGCTCCCAATGATGTGGAGGCTTTGCAGCATTTAGCATACGCCTCGATCCGACAGGGCCGAGTTGCAGATGCGATCGCCTACTACGATCGAGCTCTGGCGCTGCAACCGGCTTTGGCAGAAATCGATCTCGCTTTGGGGAGTTGGCTGTCAAACCAAGATAAGTTAGATGAGGCTCTAGCTTTTTGCCAGCAGGCGATTCAGAAATTGCCAGCCAGTGCACAGGCTCACTGCAATCTCGGAATTGTCCTGCAGAAACAGGGCAAAATTGAAGATGCGATCGCCTGCTATCAGCAAGCTTTGAGCCTGAAACCCGACTTTCCTGAAGCTTTGAACAATCTGGGCAAAGCTTTTGAGGAAGCGGGAAACATGGCAGAGGCGATCGATTTTTACCGTCGGGCGATCGAACTCAAACCCGGTTATCTCAATCCCCTCTACAGTTTGGCAAGTGCTTTGCACAATCGCGGACAATTTGCGGATGCTGTCACCTACTACAGCCAAGCAGTTAAATTCAATGTCGCTAGCCCCGAATCTCACCTAAATTTAGGTTTAGCTTTGCTGCTGGCGGGAGATTTTCAGCGCGGTTTTTCCGAGTACGAATGGCGACTGCTGGTTCCACAAAAAGAGTACCCGGACTACAGTTTTCAACAGCCGGTTTGGGACGGCAAAGATTTGCAAGGAAAAACTATTTTGCTTTGCCCGGAACAGGGTTTAGGCGATGCAATTCAGTTTATCCGCTACGCAGATTTAGTTAAACAAAAAGGCGGTAGGGTAATTGTTTGGTGTTTGCCGCAGTTGCTGCGCTTGTTTGCACAAGTTGCGGGAATCGATGAGTTAATAGTTAATCCAGAGGATGCGCGAAATTTTCAAGTTCGCGCGCATCTAATGAGTTTGCCGCACCTTCTGGGAACAACTTTAGAAAGTATACCCGCCAAAGTTCCTTATTTAGCTCCGCCGCCCGGTTTGGAATGTACTATTCGCCAAACTGCTAATTTGAAAATAGGGATTGTGTGGTCTGGAAATGCTCAACATTCCCAAAATAAAGTGCGATCGTTACCGCTAAATTTGTTGTCCCAACTGTTAGATATTCCGGGAGCAGAATTTTACAGCTTGCAAAAGGAAATGACAGCAGACGATCGCGCTTTGTTAGAGCAAATGCCCGTAACAGATTTAAGCTCTAATTTGCAAGATATGGCCTATACTGCGGCTGTAATATCGGCTCTGGATTTAGTGATTTCTGTAGATACTTCTGTGGCGCACTTGGCTGGTGCTTTGGGCAAACCCGTGTGGATTTTGCTGTGTTTTGTGCCGGATTGGCGGTGGATGTTGCAACGCGAAGATAGTCCTTGGTATCCGACGGCGCGGCTGTTTCGCCAGTCTACAGCGGGGGATTGGGAAGGAGTTTTAGAAGAAGCTGCTTTGGCGTTGAGAGAAAGAATTTATCAGTATCAAGAAGCTCGATCGCCAATAGAAACTCAGACCAATATTCAATTATATCAAAAACAGTTCAATCAGGCAAATATTCTCAAGTCGCAAGGAAGATTTGCCGATGCGATCGCTTATTTTAAAAATGCTTTAGTTTTGCAGCCGAATTCGATAGAAGCCGCCACTAATTTGGCAGTGACGCTGCACCAAACAGGCGATTTAGCCGAAGCAGCCGCCTATTATCAGCGCGCGATCGAAATCGATCCGAACTGCGCTCAAGCGCACAATAACTTGGGTATTTTGCTGCAAGATCGAGGCAATATACCCGATGCTATATCTTGTTTTCAAAAGGCGATCGCCCTGAATCCGATTTACGTCAAAGCTCTCAACAATCTCGGCGCGACACTCCAGCAGCAGGGCGAGTTGCCGACTGCGATCGCCTGTTTTCGTCAAGCACTTTCTGTCAATTCCAATTATGCGCCAGCGCTGGTAAATTTGGGTGCGGCGATGCAAACACAATCTCAGCTAGCCGAGGCTGAACGCCTTTACGAGCGTGGAATTGAAGCAGAACCGCACAATCCTAAAGGACACTATCACCTGGGAACGTTATGCTTGGCTGCGGGAAAAATAGAACAGGCAATTTCTAGCTTGGAACGAGCCATATCTTTGAGTCCTAATTATATAGAAGCTCTTACTAATTTAGGCAGTGCTGTTGAACAATTAGGAGACGTGAATAGAGCAATTTTTTGTTACACTAAAGCTCTTGAAATTGATGCAAATTGTGTTAAGGCTCACTTCAATTTAAGCTTAGTCTTGCTGTTGACTGGGGACTTGTCGCGCGGTTTAGCAGAATACGAGTGGCGCTGGCAAACAGAACAGGCGAAAAAATTACCACGGTTGAATTTTGACCAACCAGTTTGGGACGGTTCAGATTTGAACGGCCAAACTATTTTGCTCCGATCCGAACAAGGTTTGGGCGATGCCATTCAATTTGTGCGATACGCGGCAATTGTGCAGCAAAAAGGTGGCAAAGTAATCCTTTCTTGCTATCAAGAACTGAAGCGTTTATTTAAGCAGATTCCGGGGATTGAACAAGTGGTGATTCGGATGAATGAATTGCCGGATTTCCAACTGCAAGCACCGCTGATGAGTTTGCCGTATATTCTCGGAACAAATTTAGAAAATATACCGGCAAATGTTCCTTATTTAGCTGCGCCGCCGAATTGGCAATTTTCCCTAAATTTGGATGGCAAGTTTAAAGTTGGGATTGCGTGGGCGGGAAGTGCGGAACATTTGAAGGATTTTCAGCGATCGAGCGATTTAAGCTATTTCCTGCAATTGTTAGATATTCCCGGTGTAACTTTTTACAGTCTTCAGAAAGAAATGTCGGCTGGCGATCGTACTTTGTTAACTCAAATTCCCGTGATAGATTTGAGCGACAATTTGAACGATTTTGCCGATACTGCGGCGGTGATATCGCAGCTAGATTTAGTAATTTGCGTGGATACTGCTATCGCGCACTTAGCCGGTGCTTTGGGTAAACCGGTATGGATTTTGCTGTGTTTTATGCCGGATTGGCGGTGGATGTTGGAACGCGAGGATAGCCCTTGGTATCCGACGGCGCGGCTGTTTCGGCAGCAAACACCGGGCGATTGGGTGGGAGTTTGCGATCGGGTAAAAACAGCCTTGCTAGAGAGGGCGGGCACGGGGGCACCGCCCCTACAATCTACTCGTTCCCAGGCTGTGCCTGGTAACGCATATTCAGAGGCTCCGCCTCGATTTGCCTTATCGCCCGCACAGGTACAATTTCACATAGCAAATGCTTTACAAAAACAAGGTAAAAAAGCCGAAGCAGCAGATCGCTACGAACAAGTAATTGCCGCCTCACCCAGCCACGCAGAAGCCCACAGTTGTTTAGGTGATATCAAACAGGAAAACGGGCAAATAGCCGAGGCTATTGCTCATTACCAAAAATCGCTAAGAATCAATCCCAACCAGGCTGAAACTAACTTATACTTGGGTTCCGCCCTCGAAGAACAGGGACAAGTCGCAGAGGCGATCGACTTCTACAATAAAGCAATTCAACTACGTCCCAACTCGCCAAATTGGCGCTTGAGACTAGCCTTCGCTTTGCTCTTAACTGGAAATTTTGAGCGTGGTTTTGCGGAGTACGAATCGCGCTGGCAAACTGAAGAATTGGAGCAGCGCTCTTTTGAGCAACCGCTTTGGGACGGCTCTGATTTGCAGGGAAAAACAATTTTATTGCACCCGGAACAAGGTTTTGGCGATACGATACAGTTTATCCGTTACGCGCCTTTAGTTAAGCAAAAAGGCGGCAAAGTTATTGTTGCTTGTCATGTCTTGCTGAAGCGTTTATTTGAAGGAATTGCAGGAGTCGATCGAGTAGGAGTCAGGCCGAGCGATTTGATAGATTTTCAAGTGCAAGCCCCGCTGCTAAGTTTGCCCAGAATTCTGGGAACGACTTTGGAAAATATACCGGCAAATATTCCTTATTTAGCCCCGCCACAGGATTTTAAATTTTTCCTAGAGCCGAACAATAAACTAAAAGTAGGTATTGTGTGGGCGGGCGGCCCGCTGCACCGCAACAATCATCAGCGATCGTGTAAATTGAGCGATTTTGTGAAATTTGTAGATGTTCCGGGAGTGAGTTTTTACAGTCTTCAGAAAGATTTGTCAGCGGGCGATTCCCAACAGGATAGCAGCGCTTCACGCACTTTATTAAAGCAACACCAAATTGAAGATTTGAGCGAACATTGCGTCGATTTTGCCGACACAGCAGCAATTATTTCGCAACTCGATTTAGTAATTTGCGTAGATACTTCTGTCGGGCACTTGGCCGGTGCTTTGGGCAAACCTGTCTGGATTTTGCTGTCTTTTGTTCCCGATTGGCGCTGGATGTTGGAACGCGAAGATAGCCCTTGGTATCCCACTGTGCGTCTGTTTAGGCAGCAAAAAGCGGGTGATTGGGATGGAGTTTGCGATCGCATAAAAGCAGCCTTAGAACAGCTAATTTCCCATCCTCTCCCTCGTTACCAGGCAGAGCCTGGTAACGCATATTCAGAGGCTCCGCCTCGGCTTCAACCCCCAGAAACTCCGCCTCAAATTCAACCACCAGAAACTCCCCCACAAATTACAGGAATGGGCATCAGTTGGCCGATCAGCATCACCAGCGGCTGGGGAATTTACGCCATGAATTTAACACTACAACTGCGGCAAAATCCTGCCTGGGAAGTTGCACTTTTAGCACCGCCCTCAATCACCTCAGAATCGATGAATCCCCTGCATAAATCGCTGTTGTTACCTGTAATTGAAAAGCACAAAAATTTTCAGGAATTAGTAGCAGCAAATTCCGACAAACAAATCAGTTGTAATTTTCCCGTACTTTACGCTTTGGGGAATAATTTAGCATCCTCTGGAGTTGACAATCAAATTACCAGCGCTTGTCAAATAGGAGTCATATTTTTTGAAGACACACGAATCACAGCAGAAGCACTAGAAACGGCAAAAAAATATAGCGTGATTGTCGCAGGTTCTAACTGGAATGCGGATGTTTTGAGAAGCTGCGGCTTGACTAATGTGGCGATGGTACATCAAGGAATTGACCCAACAATTTTCCATCCTGCACCCAAATCTAATCTATTTGGCGATCGCTTCGTCATTTTCTCCGGCGGCAAACTGGAATATCGCAAAGGTCAAGATATTGTAATTGCCGCTTTCAAACGATTTCGCGCCAAACATCCAGAGGCTTTGTTACTAACAACATGGCACAACTTCTGGCCTCAGTATATGCTAGGAATCGAAAAAACCGGAAACGTGGCCGGACTTCCCAATATCAACCGCGACGGAAGTTTAGAAATTTCCCAATGGTTAGTGGCTAACGGTTTGCCGGTGGACTCTTTTATCGATATCGGCTTAATTCCAAATCACCTCACCGGACAAATTTTGCAAGAAGCCGACTGCGCTGTTTTCACCAACCGCTGCGAAGGGGGTACTAATTTAGTCGCGATGGAAAGTATGGCCTGCGGAATCCCGACTATTTTATCAGCAAATACTGGTCATTTAGACTTGATTTACAGCCACATTTGCTATCCTTTATGGAGTCAAGGACGAGTAAAACCGACTGCTCCTTTTTCCGGTGTAGAAGGTTGGGGAGAGTCTGATGTGGCAGAAGTTGTCGAGGCTTTGGAACAAGTTTATACTAATCGCGAAGAATCAAAACGGATCGGTTTAGCTGCGGCTAATTTTATGCTGGATTGGACTTGGGAAAAACAGGTTAAGCGCTTTCTTGATGTCATATCAAATTCGCTTTAACAATCCTCTTTTTCCGGCGAATAGAATTCGCTACCACACAAACTTTAGTCCGCCTAAGCGTTGGCGCGCTGGCTTGGTTTAGGCGGACTAAAGAATAACTGGAGTTTAGACTAAAAAAGAGAGAAGGGTGGCAAAAGCAGGACTTGAGCCACCGCGCCGGGAGAGAATGAGGGTGAAAAATAAAACCTATTGACTCCCTCAATGAACAGTGAACGATTAAAGGACTTTCGTCAAGCAGCATACGAATTATTGGTGCGAGCGAAAGATGCCACATTCGAGCTGATGGATGCAGTGATGACCACCAGGAATGCGTCTTGTTTGGCAGAATTTTCACTCAGCCCGCTATTCAATCGACAATGGTCAAGTATCTATGAAGCCTTACAAGACTGTAGACCTGACCGAAAAAAACTGATGGAGTTGTATCGAGAGCAATTAGAACAGCAAGTACCCGCAACAGAACATATATTAGTGGCGATTGATCGTACTGTATGGGGGAGACCAGACGCTAAAACCTTAAAAGACAG